>JAICKA010000215.1 GCA_025928185.1 Gemmatimonadaceae bacterium | reverse complement strand
TACCGCGCGACGAGCGAGTCCCACGTGGGTGTCGACGCCAGCGCGATCGCGTTGCCTTCCCGTTCCGGCCGGTACCCCCAGCCATCGAGAACGACGAGAACGACGGGACGGGGCAAGTGGAGAGGAGAGAGGTGAGAGGATCGAGGACAGGGAAATCTATCTAGAAGGGAGAGAGGAGAGGGGAGAGGGGAGGGAACGATCCGACGGCTGGCCGGTTTCCTCTCCACTCTCCTCTCTCCACTCTCCTCTCTTTCCCCTAACCCACCAGCCTCAACCGTCGTGCCTTTTCCCCTTTGCCATTCGTCATACGCGCACCTATAATGGCTCGGCGGCGCGACTGGTTGGGCGCGGCGCATCCCTCCCGTAGTCCCCACTACAGTGTTGTCTTCAGTCCGTGGCCGCGTTGTCGGCTGCGCGGCAGCCTTCGCGCTGTCGCTCGTCGGCGTCCTCGGTGCCGCTTCCACATCCAGGTCGTCGCTCCACGCATTCGCCGCCGACAGCGGAGAGGTTGTCGCCGGCCGCGCCGACAACGACGCCACCGATGTGTCGCGCAGCACCGTGCCCGCGGCGGTGCGTGCCGCCGTTGACGATTCGCTCCGTGGCGCGAGCGGGCGACTCTACGTCCATCTTCTTCGCCCCGATGCGCACGACCCAGGCGCCGCGGTTTTCGCGCGCGTGTTCGGCAGCGCCGCGTTGCGCACGCCCGGCGTTTACGCGCTGGACGACAGCGCGCTGACGCGTCCGTTCGCGTTCATCACGCTCCGGCCGTTTGCGGACAAGTCACGCGACGGCACGCTCGGCGCTTACCGCATTGGCTTCTGGCCGGGGGAGCGCGGACGCGTCCACTCGGCCGCCTACGCCAATCCCGCGGGCTTCATCGAGGTCACGCGCAACAACGCCGCGCTGCCGGTATCGGCTCACTTTCGGCTGGGCGATTTCCTCACCCACGGACAGACCAGCGTGTGGCCCAAGTACCTCGTGTTGCACGAGGATCTCGTGGACAAGCTGGAACTGGTGATCGCGGAGCTCGAGCGGGAGGGCATTCCGGTTCGGCACATGAAGGTGATGAGCGGTTTCCGCACACCTGACTACAATGCCGGTGGCGGTGCGACCTCCGGCCGCTCGACCGTGAGCCGGCACATGTACGGCGACGCGTCCGACGTGTTCGTCGACAACGACGGCAATGGCCGCATGGACGACCTCAATCGCGACGGCCGCATCGACTCGCGCGACTCGCGGGTCATCGTCGACGCGGCGAGCCGCGTGGAGCGTGCGCACCCGGAGCTCGTGGGTGGGGAGGGCGTGTACGCCGGCACATCGTCGCATGGCCCGTTCGCGCACATCGACGTACGCGGAACGCGGGCACGCTGGTGACTCGCCGGGTGATGGGTCGAGCGGCATTCGTGCATGCGCTGCTGCGCGGCGGCTCGGTCGCCACGCTCATGGCCTCGGCGATCGGCGTCGTGCAGTTCTCTCGCCCCGCACGGGCGCCCGTGCAGCCGTTCGCCGCGCTCGCCAATCGTGTCAACGCGAGTCCGTCGCTCAATGCGTTCGGCCGGAGCCGGGCGGTGCAACTTCGCTTCGCGCTGCCCGGCGACTCTGTCGAGTTCCCGCTGCAGGTGAATGGCGACCCGTCGACGCTCGCCTATCAATGGACGGCCGTGCACGACAGCGCCGGCACCGGGCTGCCGCAGCCGCTCGGCGGGGCGACGTTCGTCGCTCCGTCGACTCCTGGCTTCTACCACCTCGTCCTGCTGCATGGAACCGACCGCCAGGTGCTGCCCGAGCCCACGCTCGCCGTCATGGTGCCGTACGCCGAAAAGCAGCGCGGATCGCTGAACGGCTATCACATCGGGACCTATCTGGCGGACCGACTGCTGGCGCACGACCGGCCGGAGGGCTTTCTCGAGGTCCAGCAGGCAGACCTCGACCTGCACGTGAGCAATCACCTGCGGCTCGGCGACTTCGTCACGCACGACGACCAGCGGGACGTGTGGCCGAAGTACGTTGCGCTCAACCCGCGGATTCTCGACAAGATCGAGCTGGTGCTCGATCAGATCGGCCAAACGGCGCATCTCTCGCATCTGGTGGATGGAGCGCCGCGCGAAGTGGCACTTGACGTGCACAGCGGTTTCCGAACACCCGCGCACAATCGGACGGTTCGGCACGCGGCGCGAGACAGTCGGCACGAGTACGGCGATGCCGCCGACGTGGCGATCGATGCGAATGGCGACGGGCGCGTGACGCTGACCGATGAAGTGCTGGTGGCGCGCGCGGTGGACGAGGTGGAGTCGGCGCATCCCGATCTGGTGGGCGGGATGGGCCTCTACATCAGCCGGCGTTACCGTACGCCATACGTCCACATCGACGCGCGAGGCACGCGATCGCGCTGGAAGGGCTGACCACCACAAAGAGGGAGCACCATGAACGAGCATCTGCGCGACCGCATTCTCAGAAAGATGGAGACCCTGTCGGACGAGCGCGGATACCAGGTGCTCGATTACGTGGAATTCCTCGAGTCGCGCTACGCCGAGCGGCAGTCGACGACGGCGAACGCGTTCACCAGGTTCACCGAGTCGGTCGAGGACCGCCTGCGAGCCGGCAAGGTGTCGGCGAGCGCGATCGCGGAAACCGTCGGCTTCATGAATCGGGCTGCGAACGTCCTGAACAACGCCGTGGCAACCGGCAAGACCATGGCGAACGATCTGGTGAACACGGCGACGCGCGGCAGCTCATCGCCGTCATCGTCATCGAGTGCGCCAGGCGCGACACCGCCGGCGTCGCCGCCATCCACGCCGACGTCGGCGTCCTCGCCGGCGCACGACACCAAAGACCCCGGCGGCTCCGGAGAAACGCTCTGATGGCCACTCGATCGCGCGCCGCCGGCGCCCGGCAGACCAGTCGCACACGTGCCGCGGCGGACAGCCCGGCCGCTGGCGCGCCGCGGACCGGCGCCAAGCGCACGGTCGTGTACTACATCCGCCAGTTGCCGCAATACGTGCGGCTGCTGGGCGGACTGATCACCGATCCGCGCGTCGCGCTCACCGACAAGCTGCTCGTCGCCGGCGCGATCGCCTACATCGTGATGCCGATCGATCTCATTCCCGATTTCATACCATTTTTCGGCGAGATCGACGATCTGTACATTCTGGTTCTCGCATTGCAGCGCCTGATCGCGAATGCGGGCCGCCCCGTGCTGCTCGCGCATTGGGCGGGCGACGTGCGCGACCTCGCGGACCTGAACCTCCGCGGCGCGCTCACGGCGGCGGCGTTCTT
>JAICKA010000218.1 GCA_025928185.1 Gemmatimonadaceae bacterium | reverse complement strand
GTGCGCGTGAGCGAACGCGGTCGTCAGGCGCCGGGCGCGGGTTTCGTGTCGGCCGACTTCGTCCGGGCGCGGTACCAACCGATGAAGCCCGGCAGCAACGACACCAGGATCACGAGAATGATCACGACGTCGATGTGCTGGTCGACTCCCGGAATGTAGCGACCCAGGAAGTAGCCGATGAACAGCATCGCCCAGATCCAGCCGACGCCACCGATCACGTTGTAGAGCGTGTACCGGCGGTATCCCATTTGCGCCATACCGGCCACGACCGGCACGAACGTGCGAACGATCGGCATGAATCGCGCAATTACAATCGTCTTTCCGCCGTGCCGTTCGTAGAACTCGTGAGCGCGATACAGATGCTTCTTATTGAACAGCAGCGAATTCTCGCGAGAGAACAGACGTGGACCGGCGGCTTTGCCGATCGCATAGCCCGAAGTGTTCCCGAGGACCGACGCCACGGTCAGGAGCAGACCGAGCCAGTACACGTTGAACACGCCCATCGTACCGGCGAGCAGGCCGGCGGTGACGAGCAGCGAGTCACCCGGCAGAAAAAAGCCGATCAGGAGACCGGTTTCCGCGAAGATGATCACCGTCAGCCCGACGTATCCGCCCCAGGCAACGAGCCCGCGTATGTCGTGCAGCCGATGAAAGAAGTCGAGCAGCCAGTGCATGGAGGACCGGGCGAGTGGGCGGTGGGAGCGGAGGCACGGTGACGGGCACCGGAAGTTCCATGGACGCACCGCCGGAAGCAACCGTCGACGAGCCGCAGTCGGGCGATTCGCTCGACGATCTCGCGGCGCCTCCGAGCCGACGGGTCAGCCGCTGGGCGCGACCCGGTGTCACGCCTCGCGGAGAGCGCGTGCTGAACGTCGGCCTCGGCGTGCTCCTCGTGCTCCTCGTGGCCGGATGGACGTGGTCGATCGTCAACGCACGCACGCTCTCCGCGGCCACCGTGCACGAAAATGGCTTTCGCATCAGCCATTCGATCACGAGTGCGTTGACGCGGACGGACGCGCCGAGCACTGCGTATCTCACCGAAGCCGCGCTCACCGCGGTCGTTGATCGTTCCCTGGCCAAGGCTCGGGGGGCGAGCGGCAAGCTCGCCGTGTCCATTCAGCCGAGCCCCGCGCCGCTCGCGCCCGACACGCTGCCGCCCGGGAGCCAGCTCGAATACGCCCAGGGCGGGGAGGTCCAGCGCGCACCTACGCACGCCGGCATCTGGAACGTGCTGCTCGCCGTCGGAAATGCAGTCCGTCCCGTGTCCGGGTTCAACGTGATCACGCTTCTGCCGTTCAGCAGCAAGAAGAACGGACGCATTGGCGTCTATTATGTCGGGAACTGGCCGAGCGAGCATGGCAAGGTCGGCCCGTCCAAGGCGCCCCCCGGCGAATACGGCAATCCGTCGGGGTTCATCGAGGTCACACCGCAGAACGCCGACCTGCACGTGTCGGAGCATTTCACGCTTCGCAATTTCCTCACGCACGATCAGCCGAACGTCTGGCCAAAATACATCGTGCTCCAGCCCAAGCTGCCTGACAAGCTGGAGCTCGTGCTCGCCGACCTCGCCGGCCACGGCTACGACGTGCATGGCGTGCGGATCATGAGCGGCTTCCGCTCGCCGCAGTACAACTACACGGGCGGCAATACCGAAGGGCGGGCGAATCTCAGTCGCCACATGTATGGCGACGCGTCGGACATCTACATCGATGACAATGGCGATGGCCAGATGGACGACCTCAACCATGACGGCAAGATCAACATTGCCGACGCGAAGGTCATCGAGGCGGCCGTCGACCGCGTCGAAGCTGCCCATCCGGAGCTCGTCGGAGGCGCGGGCGTGTATACGGCCGCGTCCGGGCACGGACCTTTCATTCACATCGACACGCGCGGCTATCGCGCGCGCTGGACCGGGACCTCAGGAGGATGACGTGGTGGATTATCGAAGAATGTCTGACGGGAGCACGATGACCGAAGACCGTGAGCCCGAAGCGGAGTCCCGGGAGGCCAAAGTCGATCGCGCGGCCGAACGGACGGTGCAGCCCACCATCCGCGAAGTGCGCGCGAGCGACATCGAGCCGTACACGGGACTACGGTATCTCTCGAAGTTGTTCCGGTTCATGGCGGTGATCCTGATCCTGCTGCTCGTCGCCGAAATCGTGACGGGCATCTACACCCAGGGCTCCGCCTCCGTGCCGACGCTGCTTGGCGAAGCCAGTCGGCTGATCGTGCTCGCCGGCGTGCTGTGGGGCACTGGCGACCTGGCGCACCTGTTGATCGACGTCGGACACGACGTGCGTGCCGCGCGCATCCTCGTGGCTCGCGTCGCGCACAAAGCCAAGGTCGCGCCGCTCACGTTGAGCAGCGGACCCGCGGATGCGAGCGGCGGCGAGCGCCCGCGAGTGAATCGCACGCCGGACGTCGAAGTTGCCGATCGCGCGCCGATGCGCCGCGACCTCGGCGACCACGGTCATCCGGACGACGACTCGGGCCCGCCGATCCCGTGACTGGTAGGCTCGAACAATGGTCGACCGCCCAATCGGACGAGGCTGCTTTCCACGAAAGCCGCCCGCTCCCGCTTAGTCCGGTACGACTGTTGCCTTCGAGCCCAACGGGGACATCCGAACTCATCCTAGGAGACGACATACCATGTTGATCACCCTCGCAATCATTCTGCTGATCCTGTGGGCGCTCGGCTTCCTGGCGTTCCACGTGGGCGGCGCACTCATCCACCTGCTTCTGGTCATTGCGTTGATCGTGATCGTGGTCCGCCTGGTTACCGGTCGTCGACCAGTGGTGTGAACGGTCCGACTTGCGCGCACCCAGCGGCCGCGGCGATACTCGCCGCGGCCGCTTTGCTTTACCCGTGGTTCCTCCGTTCAACCGCTCCACCGTTCCACCGTCAATGGACGTCCACGTCGTCACGCACACCCACTGGGATCGCGAGTGGTACCATCCGGCCGAACGCTTTCGGCAGCGGCTGGTCGCGCTGATCGACGAGCTGATCGATGATCCACCGCAAGCCGGTGAGAGTTTTCTGCTGGACGGACAGGCGATCGTCCTCGACGACTATCTCCATGTGCGGCCGGATCGCTTCGACGTGCTCGCTCGCATGTTGCGCGACGGGCAGCTCGAGGCGGGTCCATGGTACGTCCTCGCCGATGAGCTGATTCCGAGCGGCGAAGCGCTCGTGCGCAACCTGTTCGCCGG
>JAICKA010000093.1 GCA_025928185.1 Gemmatimonadaceae bacterium | reverse complement strand
CCGGGGCGAGCTGCGGCACCCGATGCCGGTCGGTGTCCTGACGGATTCTGGCTGGGCGACCGCGCCGGCCGATCCGCTGCTCGACGACCAGACCGTTCGCGTAATGACGACCGCGAAGCCGCTGATGATTCAGCTCGACCCGTATCATTTCACCTGGGATTGGGATCGGCGCAACGACACGCGCAGCAGTGCGATTCTCGGCGTGCCCGCGCCGCGATTCACGTTCAACTGGCCGTATCTCGATCAGAGCGATCGCGCGCACACGATCGTCGCGCTCGCGCCGGCGCTGTGGTACGGCAACGCTGAAGGCGGCGTGGTCGGCGTGCGGGCTCACACGAACTATCTGTCGCTGGTCGACATCTACGACGTCGGCATCGCCGCGGCGACGCGGCGGGCCACCGGCGCGAACGGCGCACGCTCGAGCGCGGCCGAGCTGCCGCAGGTCTGGATTCGCGGGCAGAACCTGTACTTGCCCGGCATGAGCAGACCGTTGATGGGCTACGCCGCGGGGCTCAACTACCTCGACGGGATCTTCAAGGCCGACCTGTCCAAGGATTGGGATTTGCGGCCGTTCGTCTTCACGCCGGGTCCGACGATCACGGCGAGAGCGTATGCGACGTTCGTGATGCCCGGCGACTCGCTGCTGCTGCCGGAGCAGTGGTCGAATCAGAGTCTCGGCGAAATTGGCGGCTCGGGGCTGTTCAAGACCGTGGTGGATGCCGACGGCCAGTACGAGTTCGCGCGCGCATCGTTCGGCGCGGGGTGGGCGGCGCGCGACGCGGCAGGTATTGGCGGATCCGGCGGGTACGTGCGCGCCGACGGCTCCGTTGGCGCGGTGATGGCGCTCGACCGTGCGTCGACGATGCTGCATTTGCGCGTATATGGCGGCGTGGCCAACAACACGCCGGTGCAGCGAGCGGTGTTCGCGTCATCGCAGGATCCGTTCGAGACGTTTCACAACGATCTGTTCCGGCCGCGCGGCGCGCTGTTCAAGCAGCGCGGCGTGAATTACCTGCCACTGGGGGGCGCCGGGCTGCGCGGCTTTGCCGTCGATCTGCCGCTGGACGCCGTCGGCGCGGCGAACGGCGAGCTGGTACAATCGCTCACGACGCTGGACGGCGGTTGGGGTCGCGCGACGATCTCATTGAGCGGCTTCGGCGACGCCGGCGTTGCGACGTCGCGTCAGGTGCCGCTGCCGGACTCGTTTCTCGCCGACGCCGGCGCCGGTCTGATCGTGCAGGGCAGATTGTACGATCGGGACGTGTACGTGCGGTTGGATGCACCGTTCTTCGTCAACCACAGCGGACTCGCCGGCGGCGGCGGCCTTGGCGGCAACGGCTCGTTCGCGCCGCGCTGGACGCTGACGGTGGGCGACTTGTGGTGAGCGCGAGCTAGCGTCTGGGCTCGCGGTCCGACCAGACGATCGACAGCACCATCCAAACGCCGATCGCACCGGCGAGAATGAAACCGCCGGTGCCGAGTGTGCGGCGGTAGGGCATGAGCATGGCGCTGGCGACGAGCAGTCCGGCGAGCACGAGTCCGCAGAAGACGCGGTTCGCGACCTTCTGCAGCGCGCGCATCATCAGCGTGAGCTGCGGCACTTCGATCTTCGTCTCGAACTCGTTGGCCGCCATGCGCGCGGTGATGAGATCGAGCCGGTGCGGCAGCGCCATCAACAGATCGCCGCCTTCGGTCGCGAGCTGATACAGCCGGCGCGGATTGAGCTCGCGCTTGGCGCGATCCGAGGCGATCTGATTGCCGAACTCGCGAATCGTTGGAATCGGGCTGTAGCTCGTGTCGATCGCCCTGGTGACGCTGTCGAGATTGAACAACGTCTTGGCGAGCAGCGTCAGTTCGGCCGGCAGTTTGAGCCCGCGCTGAAACGAGATGTTGATCAACTCGTACAGCGCCTTGCCCGTATCGAGCTCGCCGATCGAGAGACTGTAGTTTCGCGCCATGAGCGCGGCGATCTCGCGCGTGTACGCATCGCGGTCGAAGCCGGGCAGCTCGTCGCCAATCTCGACCATCGCGCTCGCCGCGTCGTCGCCACGATTGTCGGCGAGATCCAGCAGCAGGCGAACCACCTGCTCGCGGAGCGTCGTCGAAAGCCGCGCCGTCATCCCGAAGTCGATCAGCGCGAGCTTCACGTCGACGTCCGCCGGCTGCGGCGCGGCTTCGCGCTGCGCTTCGTTTTCGACCCGGGCGAGCGGCGTCGTCGCCGGCCGCTGCACGGCCCTTCGGTCGGTTGCCTTCACCTCGGACGGCGTGAGCGGATTGCCAGTGTTCGGCAGAACGACGAACACGTTTCCGGGATGCGGGTCGGCGTGAAAGTGCCCGTCGATGGTGATCTGCTTGAGATACGCGCGCGTCAGATCGTCAGCGACTGGATGAAAATCGTGCTCGAGGCGCGTGAGCGGCGAGATGGAATCGATCTTCTGTCCGCGAATGCGCTCCGTGGTGAGCACGCGTTCGGTAGTGTACGCCTCGATCACGCGCGGTACGAGAATGCGTGGAAACTCGGCCAGCGTGCGACGGAATCCCGCGGCGTTGCGCGCTTCAATGCGGTAGTCGAGCTCGTCGGCCAGCGCACGCTCCAGTTGTTGCACGATGCCGACGATGTCGACACGAGCGCCCGCCGCCGTGTGATCGGCGAGGAACGACGCCAGCTCCTGGAAGAACGCGATGTCATCCGCGAGATCGTTGCGAATGTTCGGCCGTTGAACCTTGACCACGACTGGCCGGCCGTCGCGCAACTCGGCGGCGTGCACCTGACCGAGACTCGCGGCGCCGAGCGGCTCTTCGTCGAAGGTGGCGAAGAGTTTACTGAGGCGACCCTGCAGCTCCTCCTCGATGATCTCGATGATCTGCTCAACGGGAACGGGCGGCACGTCGTCCTGGAGCTTTTCGAGCTGCTCGATGTACGACGGCGGTAGCAAGTCGGGTCGGGTGGAGAGCACCTGGCCGAGCTTGATGTACGCGGGTCCAAGCTCGACGAGCCGTTTGCGAAACGCTTCGGCGCGTTGCGGGGAGGCGCTGTGATCTTCGCCCGGCTCGGGCTCGTGGCCGAGTCCCTCCAGTCCTTGCTGCTTCGCGAAGTCGGCGAGGCCGTACCGCGTGAACAGCCCGACGGTTGCCGCGAGCCGTGGGAGATAGCGTGGCGCGAGGATCATTTGCGCGATGGAGAGCAGTTAGCGTGCCGATCTGGTCCGTGGTCATTAGTCCATGGTCCACGGTCCATGGTTCGTGGGCGGCGCGCGGGGTGAGACTGGTGCGCCGAATTGGGTTGGACTGAATTGGGGACGCGGATTTTGCGGAAACCGGCGAACGAGGCGCGAATCCGTGCCGTGTGGCGCAACGGGTCCCATGCGCCAGGTCAAAGAGGAGCTATGTGGTGGTGGCGTTCCGGTCTCCGCCAAGTCCACAAACTCCGCAATCGCCGCAGCGCTGTTGGACTTTCGTGGCGCGAGAGCGCGTCACGCGACGCAGGCCCCAACACATGGGAACACCGATGACACGGATGGGACGAATCGAACGGACAAAAATCCAAACGCCTTTGGGGTGTGGCGTGATAGCCTCGGTGCGCCAAATCCGCGCCTCGTCGCCGTTCCAGTTTCCGCCCTCGTCCGCGTCCCCCAATTCAGTCCAACCCGATTCGGCGCGACAGACTTGCCCCCCGCGACAGCCATGGACCATGGACCACGGACCATGGACCATCGCCGCCGCCCCGTCGATATTTCGCGCCATGCCAAGCACCACCAATCCTTCTACGACATGAGCGGACGCAGCACGATCAAGCATGTGCCCAAGCCGTGGGGACACGAGACGATCTGGGCGCACACGGACGCGTACGTCGGCAAGATCCTGCACATCAAGGCGGGCGAAGCGCTGTCGGTGCAGTACCACAACGTGAAGGATGAGACCGTGTACTTGATGTCCGGACGGCTCATCTATCGCATCTGGGAGGGCGAGGGTGACGCGCGGCGGCCGCGCGACATTCAGCTCCAGCTCGGCGAGGCATTCCGCATCACGCCGGGCACCATTCACCAGATGGAAGCCGTGACCGACTGCGACATTCTCGAGGTTTCGACGCCGCACCTCGATGACGTCGTCCGGCTTCAGGATCGCTACGGACGAGAGGGTACGAACGCGCCATGAAAGTGATCATTCCGCTCGCGGGCAAGGGCACTCGGCTCCGGCCGCACACGCACATCACGCCCAAGCCGATGCTCAAGATCGCCGGCAAGCCGGTGATCGACTACGTGATGGACGACCTCGAGCGACTCGGCACGATCGAGCAGGTCATCTACATCACCGGCCATCTCAAGGAGAAGGTCGAGGACTACGCGCGCACGCACTTTCCCTTCGACTCGAAGTTCATCGAGCAGAAGGTGCAGGACGGCACCGCGGGCGCCGTGGCGCTGGCGCGGCCGTACGTCGACCAGCCGGTGTTCATCATCTTCGTCGACACGATCTTCGACGCGGACCTGTCGGTCGTGAAGCGCTCGGACGCGGACGGCATCATCTGGGTGAAGACGGTCGAGGACTATCAGCGATTCGGTGTCGTCGTATCGGACAAGGACGGCAACATGACGAAGATCGTCGAGAAGCCGTCCACACCGATCTCGAAGCGCGCCAACATTGGATTGTACTATATCAAGAACTGGAAACTGCTCTACGAGGGCATCGACTGGACGCTGAAGCAGCCGAAGAACAAGGGCGAGTACTATCTCACCGACGCGTTCCAGTACATGATCGATCACGGCGCGAAGATCCAGGTCGTCGACGTCGCCGGCTGGTATGATGCGGGCGAGACCGGTACGCTCCTCGAGACGAATCGCACGATGCTGGAGAAAGGGCGCAGCCGCCGGCCGTCCTCGATTCCAGCCGACGTGCACGTGGTCGAGCCGGTGTACGTCGAGGACGGCGTCACGCTGAAAGCGTCGACGATCGGCCCGAACGTGTCGATCGGCGCCGGCAGCACGATCGAGGGCTCGACGTTGCGCGACACGATCGTCGGGACCGGGGCGAAGATCAGCGGCGCGACGCTGAACGGGTCGCTGATCGGCGATGCCGCGGTCGTGGACGGCGTGCGCGGGCAGGTGAACGTCAGCGATCATTCCGTCGTGAGAGTCGAGCGGTGAGTGCCGAGGGGCGAGACGATTCGCCGTCCGCGCCTCCGCCTCCCTCGCTCACCATTCGCGCGCCGTCGACCGCGGCGATCGCCGTGCACGAGCTGACGAAGCTCTACGGCAACTTCACCGCGGTGCGCGGTCTCACCTTCGACATCGCTCCCGGCGAGGTGCTCGGCCTCGTCGGCCCGAACGGCGCCGGCAAGACGACGACGCTGCGCTGCCTTGCCGGAATCATCGCGCCGTCGAGCGGCGCCGTGGCGATCGATGGCCACGACATGCGCCGCGAGCCGATCGAGGCCAAGCGCGCGCTGGCGTTCATTCCCGACGAGCCGCATCTGTTCGACTATCTGTCCGTCGAGGAGCACCTGCGGTTCATCGCGCGCCTGTACGGCGTCGCGGACGCCGAGTCGCGAACGCCGGTGCTGCTCGAGGAGCTCGAGCTGACGGACAAGCGCCGCGCGCTTCCCGGCGAGCTGTCGCGCGGCATGCGACAAAAGCTGGCGATCGCCTGCGGGCTGCTCCACGATCCCCATGCGCTGATTCTCGACGAGCCGCTCACCGGGCTCGATCCCGGCGGCATGCGCCGCATGCGACGCACGATCGCGGCGCGCGCCGAGAGCGGCGCCGCGGTCGTCCTCAGCTCGCACCTGCTCAATCTCGTCGAGGAGCTGTGCACGAAGCTGCTCGTGGTGCGGCGCGGCGAGTGCGTCGCGTACGGACCGATCGAGCAGATCATCGCGGCGCGTCCCGAGCTGGCCGGCCGCTCGCTCGAGGATGTCTTCCTCGCGCTGACGCACGACGCGAGCGGCGCGTGAGCGCGCTGCTCTTTCTCGTCTGGACGAGCGCGCGCAACCGCGTCGTCTCGGTGTTGCGGCGGGTGCAGAGCCCGCGCTACGCGGCGGCGCTGATCGTCGGCGTGCTGTACGTCTGGTCGTTTCTCGTTCGGCCGGCGAGCCATGCCGGCGCGACCTCGTTCCTGCTCGGACAGCCGACCGAGATGCTCGTCACGGTGCTCATGGTCGTGATGCTCATGGGGTCGTGGATCTTCGGTTCGGACGCGACCGCGCTCGCGTTCTCGCAGGCGGAAGTGTCGCTGCTCTTTCCGGCGCCGCTCACGCGCCGCCAGCTCGTGCGATTCAAGCTGCTGCGCGCGCAGATCGCGGTGATCGTGAACGCGCTGATCTGGGTCTTCGTGCTCCGCCGCGGCGGCACGGTGCTCCCGTCGCCGCTGCGCGCGGTCGGGCTCTGGGTGCTGTTCTCGACGCTCAATCTGCACCGGATCGGCTCGGCGCTCGTACGGTCGTCATGGCGCGAACACCATGGGGCCGGTGCGCGCCGACACCGGTGGTCGATTGTCGTGTTCGCGGCCATCGGTATCGCGCTGCTCGTCGGGATGTTCGACGGACGACAGGAATTGTTTGCGGCGCACGGGCTCGGCGGCTTCTTCACCGCGCTCGCGCACGTGCTCTCGCGGCCGCCGGCGATCGTCGCGCTCTATCCGTTTCATCTCGTCGTGGCGCCGACGTTTGCGCACAGCATCGGCGAATGGGGGCGCGAGATCCTTCCGGCGCTCGGCGTGCTGCTGGCGCACGCGTGGTGGGTGTTCCGCAGCGACGCCGCGTTTGAGGAAGCAGCGATCGAAGCATCGGCCGAGCGTGCGCGGCGGCTCGAGGCGGCGCGCTCACGTCGGTCGGTGGCCGGCACGCGTCCGCCGCGCGCGGCGACATCGTCGATCGAGCTGGCGGCGACGGGCCGCCCAGGGATGGCGATTTTGTGGAAGAACATGCTCTGTCTGCGGCGCACGGCTCAGTTGCGCGTGTTCATCGGTCCCGCAGTGATGGCCATCGTGCTCGGCGCGAGCACGGCCGACAGCGGCGCGGATGCGGGTGAGGTCGTTGCCGCGTGCGCCCTGACGTTCGCCGGCATGCTTCTCATACTCGGCGGTCGGCTCATTCGAAATGATTTACGACACGACATGCTGCATCTGCCGCTGCTCAAGTCACTCCCGATCGGCGGACACGAGATCGTGCTGGCCGAGGTTGCGTCGGCCGCGCTGCCGATGGCGGCGATGCAACTCGTGCTGTTCGCGATCGCTTTCGTCGCGGCGAGCGTGTCGGCACATCCGCCGCTGAGCGCCAGCGTGCGGCTCGCGTTGCTCGCCGGCGCTCCGTTCGCGGTGATCGCGCTGAACGCCGCACTGCTCACGATCCAGAACGGCACGGCCGTGCTGTTTCCCGCGTGGATCCGGCTGGGTCCAACGGTGAGCACCGGCGTGGAAACACTCGGCCAGAACGTATTGTCGATGCTCGCGAACCTGATCGTGCTCGCGCTCGCGTTGATTGTTCCGATGTTCGCCGCGTGGGTGACGATCACCATCTTCGCGCCATATCGCGCGCCGGCACTGGCCGTGGCGATGATCGTCGCGGCGGTGCTGCTCGGCGCGGAAACCTACGGCGCGATTCGCTTTCTCGGCGGCGCATTCACGCGCGCCGAGCCGCTGCAGACCACCTGAAACGCGAGGGTGCCCTCAGCTCGCGAGCTGAGCGACGGACATCAGAATGGTCAGTGCCCGCGCCACGCCGGTGGTGCCGTGCAGATTGTCGAACCACTCCGTGTGCGTGTGCGCGTCGCCGCCGCGTCCGCCCGCGCCGATGGCGATGGCGGGAATGCCGGCACTGATCGCCGCGTTCGCGTCGGTGGAGGCAAGCGCGAGATCCGGTGTGCGGCCGGCGAGCTGCGTTGCCTCGACCGCCGCGCGCACCAGTTGGTGATCGGCCGGCGTCTCGCCACACGGGCGCGAGCCGATGATCTCGATCTCGACGGCGAGCGGGCGCGTGCCGAAGGCGCGCCGCGCATTCTCCGCCTCGACCGCGACCAGCGCGCTGCGTCGGATTGCCGTTTCGAGATCGTCGAGCTGCGTGCTCGACGTCGAGCGCAGGTCCACTTCCAGCCATGCGGACGCGGGAATGGAATTCACCGACAGCCCGCCGCCGATTCGGCCGACCGACAGCGTGGTGCGCGGAATCGACGGCAGGTGGATCGAAGCAAGCCGCGTGGCCGCGGCTGCTGCGGCGTGCACCGCGTTCGGCGCACCATACGCGGCCCACGAATGGCCGCCCGGCCCGCTATATGAAATTCTGAAACGCCGCGAGCCGAGCGCGCGATTGATGATTCGCTCGTCGCCGGCGCCATCCAGCGCGATGGCAGCGTGAGCGTTGCGGCCGCGGCCGCCGAAGTAGTGTTTGGCTCCGCGCAAATCGCCGGCGCCTTCCTCGCCGGTCGTGGCGACGAATTCCACCGGATGTCGCGAACGCAGCCGGACGCCATCCAGCTCGGCGGCCAGTGCGAGCATCACCGCCAGTCCGCGCCCATTGTCGTTGATCCCCGGTCCGACCAGCCGTTCCCGATCGCGCCGAATGGAAAGATCGGTGCCGCGCGGAAAGACGGTGTCGAGGTGCGCACACACGACGACCGGCGGTCGATCCTCGACCCCGTGACGCCGTCCGATGACGTTGCCCGCGTCGTCAGTATGGATGTGCGCCAGGCCGCAATCGCGGAATCGCCGCGCGATCCATGCACCGCGCTCCTGCTCCTCGCCGGTGGGCGCGGCGATTTGCGCGACGGCGATCTGCGTTCGAATGATCGCTTCGTCATACGCGGCGAGCCGGGCGTGCGCGTCGGCCAGCGAGCGATGCGTCGCGGTAGTGTCGGCCGGAGCCGGCGCGCTCGTCGTCATGCCTATCATTTGCTATCCGCCGTCCGGGAAACGCAAGTGGTAGATTCGATGACCATGCACCCGGACTCGACCGACAGCGGTTCGGCCCCGCAGCCCAAACGCCTGGGCCGGAACGTCTACGCGCTCGGCGCCGTGAGCTTCTTCACGGACGTGTCGAGCGAAATGATCTACCCGCTCCTGCCGGTGTTTCTCGCATCGGTGCTCGGCGTGAGCGCGGGTTTCATCGGCGCGATCGAAGGCGCGGCCGAGTCGGTGGCGGCGCTGCTCAAGCTGGTGAGCGGCTGGTGGTCGGACCGCGTGGACCGCCGCAAACCCCTGGTCGTCGCCGGCTACACGCTCGCGTCCATCGTGCGACCGCTCGTGGCGATCGCGCAGACGGCGACGCAGGTGCTGCTGATTCGCGTCACCGATCGGGTGGGGAAGGGCATTCGCAACTCGCCGCGCGATGCACTCATCGCGGACTCGGTCGACCCGAGCATTCGGGGCCGGGCATTCGGGTTCCGCAGTGCGGCCGACAACGCCGGTGCGCTACTCGGGCCGCTGATCGCCTTCGCCATGCTCGCCTGGCTGCACGCGTCACTGCGCACGGTGTTCTGGTTCTCCGCCATTCCGGCGGCGATGGCGATCATCGTCGTGGTGTCCGGCGTGAGAGAAGTGGAAAAGCGCAGCGCGACCGGAAAGAAGACCGAGCTGCACGCGGGCATGGGCGGCCGCTTCTGGGCGTTTCTCGCGATCATCTTCGTGTTCACGCTCGGTAATTCGACCGACGCATTTTTATTGCTGCGGGCCCGACAGCTCGGCGTGCCCGTGGCGCTCGCACCGATCCTGTGGGCGGTGCTGAACGGTGTGAAGAGCGTCTCGAACATTCCCGGTGGCTCGCTGTCCGATCGCGTTGGCCGGCGGCCGACGCTCGTAGCTGGCTGGCTCGTGTACGCCCTGATCTATTTTCTCTTCGCGCGCGCGACGCACGCATGGGAAGCATGGGCGCTGTTCGCCGGCTATGGCATCTTCTTCGGGCTCACGGAGGGCGCCGAGCTGGCGATGGTCGCCGACGTGGCGCCGGCGGCCCGGCGCGGCGCGGCATACGGCTGGTACTATCTCGCGATTGGCGTCGGCGCGCTGCCGGCGTCGCTCGTGTTCGGCGTGCTGTGGGACAAGTACGGCTCGCCGGTGGCGTTCAGCGTGGGCGCGG
>JAICKA010000101.1 GCA_025928185.1 Gemmatimonadaceae bacterium | reverse complement strand
CGGAAAGGGCAGCGCCCACCTGCAGGCAGTTCGGCACGTCGTCATCGACCTCTTTCGAGCCGATGCGCGGACACGGCATCCACGAAGGAGGTTGTCATGTCCGCAGCACCACGGGCGCTACCGCCGCGCCCAAGCCTGTCGCAGCAGAAGAAGCTCGCCAAGGAACTGATCGCCGCATTCCGTGCCGGCGACCCCGAGGCAATCGCGCGCGTTCGCGCCGCGCTCCCGGACAAGCAGAAGATCGGGCTCACCGACGCGCAGTTCGCGCTGGCGCGCGAATACGGCTTTGCGACCTGGCGGGCGCTCGCGCAGCACATCGAGCAAACTCTCATCGACGAACGGCCGCTCGTCGACCGGTTCCGACACGCGTTCGCCATGCGCGACGCGGCCGCGCTCCGCCGCCTGCGCACACACGGTGCGGAGATTCGGCGACTCGTCAACGAACCCATGTTTGACTTCAACTCGCCGGCGCTCCTCGTCGCTTCGGGCCGCGGCGACGTGGACGTCGTCGACGCGCTGCTCGAGCTGGGCGCGGACCCGAACCGCAAGAGCGAGTGGTGGGCCGGACCATTCCATCCGCTGTACCACGCGCGCGGCGACATTGCCGAACACCTCCTAGCCGCCGGTGCCACGCCGGACGCCTGTGCGGCGGCGGCGCTCGACCGCATTGATCTGCTCGAGCCGATGCTCGCCGCCGACCCGCTACGCGTGCACGAGCGCGGCGGCGACGGGCAGACGCCGCTCCACTTCGCGCGCACGATTCGCATGGCGGACTTCCTGCTCGCGCACGGCGCGGACATCGACGCCCGCGACGTCGATCATCGCTCGACCCCGGCCGAGTGGATGCTCAGCGACGCGGAATATCCGACCAGGTCGCGCATCGACGTCGCGCGCCACCTCGTCGAGCGCGGTGCGTCGGCGGACATCTTCATGTGTGCGGCGCTCGGATTCACCGATCGCGCGCGCGCGCTGGTCGAAGCGGATCCGCGCGTGCTCTCGCTGCGAACGGGGCAGGGTGCCTACGCCGAACAGCCGCCGAGCAGCTATCACATCTATCTGTGGAGCATCGGGCCGAACCTCACGCCGTTGCAGACGACGGCGAAGTTCGGCCAGCGCGAGACGCTGGCGTTCCTGCTTCGCTTTGCCACGCCCGAGCAGCAGCTATTGGTGGCCTGCCACGAGGCGGATGGCGAGGCGGCGCAGCGCATCGTCGCCGCACATCCCGGAATCGTCGCGAGCTTGTCCGGCCCCGACGCGGCGGCCCTCGGCGACGAAGCGTGGGTATCGAACGCACCGGCCGTGCAACTGATGCTGCAACTCGGCTTCGATCCGGCGGCGGGAGAATTCGGACAAACGGCGTTGCATCGCGCGGCGTGGGCGGGCGCGCCGGAGGTGGTCGCGACCATTCTCGGTACGGAGCGCGGACGCGCGCTGCTCGAGACGCGCGAGACGCAGTTCGGCGGAACGCCGCTCGGCTGGTGTTGTCACGGATCCGTGAACAATCGCAGTCCGGCGGCGGATCACGTCGCGGTGGCGCGGCTGTTGGTGGCGGCAGGGGTGGTCGTGCCGGACGACATGGAAGGGTCGGACGACGTGCAGGCGGTGCTCGACGAGCGTTGAACGCGAGTCGCTCGCCCTGCTGTTCGGCGGCGTCGCCGCGGGAGAAGTCAGCATCGTGACGGGCTGAAACAAGGAACGCTCATTCCAAACCTGGAATGAGCGCCCTCGTCGACCTACCCGTTCTACCGTTCCACCGTTCCACCGTTCCACCGTTCCACCGTTCCACCGTTCCACCGTTCCACCGTTCCACCGTTCCACCGTTCCACCGTTCCAGCGTTCCAGCGTCGTTACGGCACCACCCCTCGCGCCGCCGCGAGATCCGCCTGCAGGCGCGCCACGCCCGTGGCGGCCTCGCTGATGTAGCCGTTCCCCACCTGCACCATCGCCGCTGTCGGCGGCACGAGCGCCATCTCGACCTGACCCGTGATCGCGCTCAGCCAGGCACGCAGCCGCGGCGGGTACACCAGCGCGCCTTCGCTCGACTGAATTCGCAGGTCCACCAGATTGTCGATGTCCTGATTCAACCGAGCGAGCGTCGCGCGGGTGTGCGCGTCCGCATGGCCGGCGTCGACGGCCTTCTGCAACGAGTCGCGCGTGGCGATCGCGGCGTTCAGGTTCGTATCGAGCTTGTTCACCGCGTCGCGCAGGTGCATGAGCAGATTGAAACGCTGCGTCAGCTCGGCCTGGGTCGTCGAGAGCCGCGGATCGAGCTTCACCACGAACGACTGCTTCTGCGTCGTGCCGCCGTAGCTCAGCGTCACGTTGTACGTGCCCGGCACCACTTCCGGCCCGGCCGGGTTCGACGCCGAGAAACCGGAGTGGTAGAGACCCGTCACCTCGGTCGCTTCCGGATAGCGCATGTCCCACTGGAAGCGGTTCATCCCCGGCTTCGCCGTCTCCTGACGCGGCGCTCCTCCGCGCCCGCGCCCACCTGCCGCACCCGGAGTCGCAGGTGTGGGTCTGCCGCGCGTCCGCGGGTGCAGCGTGAAGCTGTTGATCGTCGCGCCGCTCGCCGTGGTGAAGGTGAGCTTGACCGGCGTGCTGCCGGTGTAGTCGTCCGGCAGGTGGAAGAACACCGACACGCCGGGCGCCAGGCTCGCGCCGCCGCCGCGGCCAAATCCACGTCCGCCGCCGGCGGTGAGCCACGCCTGCTGCGGCTTGAACAGATACGGTGAATCGGTCGTCACCTGCGCCGCGCCGCCGGTGCCCAGCTGCTCGAGGAACTGCAGATCGTCCAGCACCCAGAAGGCGCGGCCGAACGTTGCCAGCACCACCGCATGCTGCTCGGGCTGGATCTCGATGTCGTTCACGCGCACCGCGGGCAGGTTGAGCGTGAGGGGTTGCCACTCGCGGCCCCCGTCGAGACTGAAGTACGCCGACTTGCTCGTTCCCGCAAACAACAGGTCCGACCGTCCCGGGTCCTGCCGCACGCTCTCGACATACTCGTCGCCCGGCAGGCCAGTCGTGATCTGCGTCCAGTGCTTGCCGTAATCAGTCGTCTTGTAGACGTACGGGTGGAAGTCGTCCCAGTCGAATCGGCTCGCCGACACGTACGCCGTACCCATCGCGGTGTGCGACGGCTCGATGCACGTGATCGTCGACCACGTCGGCAGCGTCGGCGGCCGCACTTCGGCCCAGTGCGCGCCGGCGTCCGTCGACACGTGGACCAGGCCGTCGTCAGATCCGGTCCAGATCACGTTGTCGGTGAGCGGCGAGAAGGCGATCGACGAGATCGTGCCGAACATCTCCTCGCCGGTCACGTCGGCGCTGATCGGACCACCCGGGCGCTGCTGCTTGGTCGTGTCGTTCCGCGTGAGATCGGGGCTGATCACCTTCCAATGCTGGCCCTCGTCCGTCGTCTCGAACACCACCTGCGCGCCCATCAACAGCTCTTTTGGATTGTGCGGCGCGAACACTACCGGGTGATGGTTCCAGCCGTAGCGATATTTGATTTGAGTTCCCTGAAGACCGAACTTGTATTCCGGCCACGGCGCCACGTTGGTCACGAGGCCCGTGTGGCGGTCGTCGCGCCATTCCATGCTGTAGTAGCCGCTGGCGTAGGTGATCCAGGGACGGCCCGGCGTCGGCACGACCCAGCTCATCTCGCCACCCTGCACGTTCGTCCACACAGGCGTCGGATTGGCGCTCGGACCGGTCACCGAGCTGCGATCCTGCTGCGCGCCGTAGATGTTGAACGGGAACTGGTTGTCGAGATTGGCGTGGTAGAATTGGCCGGTCGGCTGGTTGTCTTCCGAGCTGAAGTCCTGTCCGCCGTTCAGCGTCACCGCCGCGCCGCCGTCGTTCCCTTCGATGAAGTTCTGCGTGTTGTTCGGGTTGATCCACAGCACGTGGTTGTCGCCGTGCGGCGGACGAAACGGCGTCAGCGTCTTGCCGCCGTCGTGGGACACGTACACACCGACGTTCGGCAGATAGATCGTGTTCGCGTCCTTGGGATCGACGTACACGTTGCCGTAGTAGAACGCGCGCTGCGTGATGTCCATGCTGTTGTTGACGAGCGACCAGGTCTGGCCCGCGTCGTTCGAGCGGAACAAGCCGCCCGCCTGGTCCTTGTACTGCGCCTGCACCAGCGCGTACACCGTGTTCGGGCTGCTCGGCGCCAGCGCGATGCCGACGCGACCGAACACGCCGGTGGGCAGGCCGGCGTTGTGGGTGATGTTGCTCCACGTCGCGCCGCCGTCCGTCGTCTTGTAGATGCCGCTGCCCGGACCGCCGCTCGAGAAGTCCCAGTGCGTGCGCGACATCGTCCACATGCCCGCGTAGATCGTCGACGGATCGGCGGGATCCATCGTCATGCTGATCGCGCCCGTGTTGTCGTCGACGTAGAGGATCTTCTTCCACGTCTTGCCGCCATCAGTGGTCTTGAATACACCGCGGTCCGGGTTCGGCGCGAACAGGTGGCCGAGCGCGGCGGCGTAGACGATGTCGGGATTGTTCGGGTCGATCAGGATCCAGGTGATGATGTGCGTGTCACCGAGGCCGATGAAGCTCCACGTTTTGCCGCCGTCGGTGGACTTGTACATGCCCTCGCCGGTGAGGACGGTGTTGCGCGGGGCGGAGTCGCCGGTGCCGACATATATGATGTCGGGGTCGGACGGCGCCACGGCGAGCGCGCCGATCGAACCGGTCTTGAAGTCCTTGTCGGAGATGCTGCGCCAGCTCGACCCGTAGTCGTCACTCTCCCAGACGCCGCCGCCGGCCGTGCCCATGTAGTAGACGTTCGGCTTGGACGGGATGCCGGCGACCGCGGTGGCGCGTCCGCCGGTGAATGGGCCGACATTGCGCCAGTGCAGCGCGTCGATGAGCGAAGCCGGAGGCACGGGAGCGCCCGGCGCGCCGGGCGTCGCGGCGATGGCCAGGGGCAGAGAGGTGAGCAACAAGGCGCGGCGAGCAGTGAACATCGCAGATGTCCCTCGTTCGATTGAGACTTTTGTGAAGCGCGGCTGGGGCGCGAGCGTGCGGGCGATACGCGACGCGTTGGCTCCCAACTGAAGCTGCAAAAGAGAGGGGTGCGAGGCAAGGTGCCGCCGACGAGGAGCACGGTCGCGGTGAGCGAGGCCGAGCATCCAGAGGGGCCCAGCGCGATTGCTCTTTGACATGCTCCCGCCGATCTATAGTATGGAGATCAGGCGGCCCAACGTCCCCTACCACCCCGCGCCCATGAGCACATACACTCTCACCGTGAATGGTCACTCCCACTCGGTGGACGTGACGCCGGATACACCGCTCCTGTGGGTGCTGCGCGATTCGATCGGCCTCGTCGGCACGAAGTACGGCTGCGGCATCGGCGCGTGCGGCGCGTGTACCGTTCATCTCAACGGCACGGCGATCCGTTCGTGTCAGCTTCCGATCTCGTCGGTCGGAAATTCCGAGATCACGACGATCGAAGGCCTCGACGCCGCCGGACAACACGCGCTGCAGCAGGCGTGGTGTGAGCTCGACGTGCCGCAGTGCGGATATTGTCAGGCCGGACAGCTCATGACGGCGTCGGCGCTGCTCAAACGCAGCCCGCATCCGAGCGACGCCGAAATCGAGAGCGCCATGACGGGCAATCTCTGTCGCTGCGCATCGTACGTCCGGATTCGCGACGGGATCAAACGCGCCGCCGAAATCGCGGCCGGCGCAACGCCGGCGCACGGAGGCCGCTCATGAAACGCTCAGTCGATACTCCCGTGGCGTCGAAGGTCGTGGACCGCCGCGCGTTCATCAAGGTCAGCGCGATTGCCGGTGGCGGCCTGCTCGTCGGCACGTATCTGCGCTTTGATGTGTCGTCGCTGTTCGCCGAGGCCGCACCCGCCGCCGCGGACGGCTTTGCGCCGAACGCCTTCATCCGCATCATGCCGAGTGGCGCGGTGTCGATCATCGCCCCGAATTCCGAGATGGGGCAGGGCGTCAGAACGTCCCTCCCGATGATCGTCGCCGAGGAGCTGGACCTGCCGTGGGACGAAGTGACGGTCGTGCAGGGCGATCTCAATCCGGAATACGGGCGCCAGGTATCCGTCGGCAGCCAGTCGACGGTGAGCAACTTCACGCCGCTCCGTCACGCCGGCGCGACTGCGCGCGCGATGCTCATCGAGGCGGCCGCGCAGACGTGGGGCGTGTCGGCCAGTGCGTGCACGACCGAGCAGGGCGCAGTGATTCACGCAGCGTCCAAGCGCCGCGCGACCTATGGCGAGCTGGCGACGAAGGCCGCAGGCCTGACGCCGCCGGCCAACGTTCCGCTCAAGGACCCGAAGGATTTCAAGCTGCTCGGCACGCGCGTACCGGGCGTCGACAATCAGAAGATCGTGACGGGCAAGCCGCTGTTCGGCATCGATGTGAAGCTGCCCGGCATGCTGTACGCGACGTACACGAAGTGCCCCGTGTTCGGCGGCACGGTCGTGAGCGCGAATATCGACGACGTGAAGAAGCTGCCCGGTGTGCGCGACGCGTTCGTCCTCGACGGCATTCGCGGACTCACGCCGGGTGTCGCGATCGTCGCCGACACGACGTGGAACGCGTTCCGCGCCAGCAAAGCGCTGCACGTGCAGTGGAACGCTGGCCCCGTCGCCAGTCAGAGCAGCGCGCAGATGGCGGCGCAGGCGGCGCAGCTCGCGAAAGAGAATGCGCCACAGGCAATGCCGAGCGGCGCGAAGATCGTCCAGGCGACGTATCACTATCCGTTCCTCGCGCACGCCACGATGGAGCCGCAGAACTGCACCGCGGTATTCAAGAACGGCGTGATGGAGATGTGGACGCCGACGCAGATTCCGGCCAGCGGGCAGGGGCTCGTCACGCGCGGACTCGGCCTGGCGCCGAAGGATGTCATCGTCCACATCACGCGACTGGGCGGAGGCTTCGGCCGGCGCGGCAGCAATGAGTATTCGCTCGAGGCAGCCGCGATCGCGAAGAAGCTCGAGGGCACGCCCGTCAAGTTGATGTGGCGGCGCGAGGACGACTTTGCGCACGACAACTACCGCTCGAACGGCTGGCACTCCTTCACCGCGGCGATCGACGGCTCCGGCAAGGTGGTGGCGTTGCACGATGCGTTCGTGAAGATGGAAGGTGGTCCCGGCGACATGAACGACAGCGGGTTCCCGTTCCCTGCGATTCCGGGCTCGAAGGTGGTGTCGAGCAAGCTGCCCGCGGGCATTCCTACGGGTTATTGGCGGGCACCCGGCGACAACGGCAACGTCTGGGCGACGCAATGTTTCGTCGACGAGCTGGCGCACGCGGCCGGCCGTGATCCGCTGGCGTTCACGCTCGAACTGCTGGCGGCGACGCCGGATGGCGGCGAGCGTGGAATGGACCCCGCGAAGATGAAGACGGTGCTCGAGCGCGCGACCGAGCTGGCGGGTTGGGGCAAACGTCGTCCGCGCGGGGAAGGACAGGGCTTTGCGATCACGCACACCAATCGCGCCTACGTCGCGATCGTGGCCGACGTCGCGGTGAGCCGCCAGGGCGAGCTGACGATCAAGCGGCTGACCGCCGTCGTCGACCCCGGCATGCTCGTCAATCTCAGTGCGGCCGAGAGTCAGGTGCAGGGTGCGATGCTCGACGGTATCGGCGCCGCCTGGTTCCAGAAACTCACCATCGAGGGCGGCGCTGCCGCGCAGTCGAACTTCAACACGTATCACATGCTGCGGATGAACAACGTTCCTCCGGTGGTCGACGTGCATTTCATGAAGTCGTCCGAACCGCCGACGGGATTGGGCGAGCCGGGACTTCCCGCGGCGGCGCCCGCAGTGTGCAACGCGATCTTCGCGGCGACGGGAGTGCGCGTGCGCACGCTGCCGTTCGCGGAGGTCAGTTTGAGATGGACGTGATGAACGGTGGAACGGTGGAACGGTGGAACGGTGGAACGGTGGAACGGTGGAACGGTGGAACGGTGGAACGGTGGAACGGTGGAACGGTGGAACGCATGAGCGCATGCCCATTTACTAATTTCTGATCCTCTTATGCTTCGCTCCCTTCGCTACACGTCGGCGCTCGTCGCCCTGATCGCGACCTCGGCGGTCGGCCAGGTCACCTCGACCGGCCGCGCGTTCACCATTGACGACGCGCTGGCCGTACGCTCCGGTCGCATCCAGGACGTCTCCAACGACGGCCGCTCGGTCGCGCTGTTCGTGCAAACGCGCCGCGACGGCCTGGGCGTCGACGCCTCGCGGTTCGGCGATCCCACCTACGTCGCACACGCGCTCGGTGAGCTCGAGCTGATCGACGCGACGACCGGCCGCACCCGCGCGATCCTGCCGGGCAAGGTCGAGGCGCGCGGCGCCGCGTTCTCGAAGGACGGGTCGAAGCTCGCGTTCTTCCTCCGCAAGGGCGACGACTACGCGCTCGACGTCGACGACGTCGCGTCGAATCGCGTGCGCACGGTGGCGTTGAAGACCGCGAAGGCGGTCGCGTCCAGCTCCGGGCTCGCCTGGTCGCCGGATGGGAAATCGGTGCTCATCGCGCTGCGCCCCGAGGGCTGGGCGGCCGGCGCGCGCGCCGCGTTCCTCCACATCACCGAAGGCGAGATCGTCGTGCAGGACGCGCAGCTGCCGTTCCTCGCCTGGGACAGCGTGCGCAACATCGGCAATCGCGAGATCCCGGCCGTGGTCAATGTCGCCGACGGCAGCGTCCGCGAGATCGCCGGCGAGATCGACATGCGCGCGCCGAAGTTCGACGCGACGGGCACGCACGTCGTCTACTCGACAGCCGTGCCGGTGAAGACGTCGTACGACAATCGCTCGGGCACGGAGTCGGGCGTGTTTCGTGTCGATGTTGCGACGGGAAAGGTCGACACCCTGCTCAAGCCGGTCGATCGCCGAGTGGCGGCGAGATGG
>JAICKA010000046.1 GCA_025928185.1 Gemmatimonadaceae bacterium | reverse complement strand
CGACAACGCCTTTCTCGCCTACAATGCGGCGCGGCTACGCGAAGCGTGCTCCCTGTTCACGCAGAAGATGCTCGAGCCCGACGTCACGATCGGCCTCACGCTCACCGGCGCCCTCACGCCGGCGGGGCTCGGCATGGCCGCGCTCATTCCGCTCATCGAGAGCGGGTTCGTCGACTGGATCATCTCGACCGGTGCGAATCTGTATCACGACACCCACTTCGGTCTCGGCCTGTCGATGCACCGCGGCACTCCGCAGCAGTCCGACCTCGTGCTGCGCGAGGAAGGCGTGGTTCGCATCTACGACATCTTCTTCGACTACGACGTGCTGCTGTCCACGGACGCCTTCTTTCGAAAAGTCATACAGGGCCCGGAATTCCAGCGCGCGATGTCCAGCGCCGAGTTCCATGCCAAGTGCGGCATGTACGTCCACGAGCGCGAGCGCGCCTTGGGATTGAAGCAGAAATCGCTGCTCTCCGCCGCCTACCGCGCCGGCGTGCCGGTGTACACGTCGTCTCCCGGCGATTCATCGATCGGCATGAACGTCGCCGCGCTCGCGCTCGAGGGAAATCGCTGCACGATCGATCCCAACCTCGACGTGAACGAAACGGCGTCGATCGTGCTCGACGCCAAGCGCCGCGGCGGCAAGTCGGGCGTGGTGATCTGCGGCGGCGGCAGCCCCAAGAACTTCATGCTCCAGACGGAGCCGCAGATTCAGGAAGTGCTCGGCATCGACGAGAAGGGTCACGATTACTTCCTCCAGATCACCGACGCGCGGCCGGACACCGGCGGCCTTTCCGGTGCTACGCCCGCCGAGGCGGTGAGCTGGGGCAAGATCGATCCCGATCGCCTGCCCGACGCGGTCGTGTGCTATCTCGACTCGACGGTGGCGCTGCCGCTGCTCACCGCCTACGCGCACGCCCGACACGACAAGCGTCCGCTCAAACGACTCTACGATCGCCGCGAGGAGATGATGAATCTCCTGCGCCATGAATTCGAGCGCGCCGGACGCGAGCCGCTGCCCGCCGAGGAGACCGACGAGGTGCTGCCTCGGCACCGGTGAAAGCGGCCGCTGATGGCGCAGATGAACGCTGATTGACGGGGACATCTCGGCGCGCCGGAGCCGGAGTGTTTTGGAGAGCCGCTCGGGACGTGATGTGTAGCGTCCCGAGCGGCTCTCCCCCAAAAAGCCCGACTCTGACGCGCGGTTCGAATCAAGAAGGCAACATCGTGGCTGCAATATCGTTATTCATCTGCGCAACCTGCGGCCGCATCAGGCCCCGGCGGTCAGCACCCTGGATCGTACGGCTCGAACGAGATTGCGTCGCGCATAATCGCCGCCCGAGAGAATCCCCGACCGCTCCTCGCCGCCGAGCACGCGGCGGACGATTTCGCGATCGCTCCATCCGACGGCGATCCGCTCCTCGATCTGAGCGAGCGTGTCCGTGAGCCAATCGATCTTCGCATCGAGTGCGGCGGCCGCATTCGGGACCAGACCGCGATGCGCATCGAACATGCGTGCCGGCTCGAGCGCGCGAACGCGGCGCAGACTCTCGACGATCGCGTACGGATCCTCGCTCGCATGCACCGCGCGAGAGTGTACGCCCAGCCAGAGGTCGCCCGAGAAGAGTGTGCCCGTTTCGTCGTCCCATATGACTTGATGGTCGGGCGAGTGACCGGGCGTGTGAATGCCGCGAAGCGACGACGGCTCGAATGCTGTCAACGGCGCATCGAGACCCGGCGGCCGCCCCCAGATCACGTGGCGATAGAACGCGATGGCCGGCCGCTCGCGCAGCATCGCCTCCGTGTCCGAGCGCAGGAAAACTGGAAGTCCCAGCGACGCGAGGCTCGCGACATTGCCGGCATGATCCTCGTGCCAGTGGGTCACCGCCACGCCGAACACGCGCAGCCCGCGCGCCGCGGCCAGCAGTGCGCGTCGCGCGTGCGGAAAGCCGGAGTCGATCATGATTCCGCGCACGACGTACGCGCTCACGTCCAGGCCGGCCGCGCGGCTCCCCGCGCTCCACATCCGGATCCGCTCCACGTCCCCGTAATTTTCTATGCGCAGCGGCATCGCACCGGCCTGGCGTTTGCCAGAGTCGTGACCGGGGGATAACATACGGAAGATGCTACGGCGCCCGGCCCCACCGGCCGGGCGCTCGAATTTTGGCCGCCGTACTTGCCGTGACGAATCATGATTGAAGAACTCAAGCAGAAGCTGGCCGGAGAAGCCGAGAAGTTGCAGTACGAGCTCAACGTCACCCTGCCGAATGAAATTCGGAAGGCCGTGGAGCTGGGCGATCTGCGCGAGAACAGCGAGTACAAGGCCGCACTCGAGCGGCAGCAGTTCGTGCAGGCGCGACTCGGCCAGCTGCATCAGCGCCTCAGCAAGCTCGCGTCCATCGATCCGGCCCAGATTCCGGGCGATCGTGTGGGCCTCGGCTCCCGCGTCGAGGTTGAGGATCAGAAGACGCACGAGCGCGAGACGTATTATCTCGTGTTCGGCGACGCGCTCGAGTTCGAGGAGGGCCACGTCACCATGGCATCGCCGATCGGCCGCGCGCTACTCGGCAAGGCGCTGGGCGAAACGGCGTATCTCAAGCTGCCGACAATTACCCGGCAGCTGAAGGTGGTGGATCTCAAGACGATTCACGATCTGGCGGAGCGCGACCTCTAGATCGCGGCGCCGTCGCGCGGTCAGCTCGCCAGCGCGATGGGCTCGTCGATAGGGCCGCGGTAGACGTCCGACGTGCGGATCACGCGCTCGAAGCGCGGGAAGAGATCCGGGTCAAACATCTTGCCACAATCGGCCGCCATCATCGCCAACGCCTGCTCGCGCGTGAATGCGCGGCGGTATGGCCGGTCGGTGGTGAGTGCGTCGAACACGTCGGCGACGCACACGATGCGGGCGCTGAGCGCGATCTCCTCGCCGGCCAGCCGATCCGGATAGCCGCGGCCGTCCCAGCGCTCGTGGTGGCCGCGCACCATCGGCAGGATGTCCCACGGGAACTCGATGTCGCGCAGCAGCTCCGATCCGGCGGCGGCGTGGCGTTCCATGATCAGCCGCTCGGCTTCGGTAAACGCTCCAGGCTTGTTCAGGATCTCTGATGGGACGACGATCTTGCCGACGTCGTGCAGCACCGCGCCGATGCGGAACCAGAACATCGTGATGTCGTCGAAGCCGACGTCGCGCGCCAACGCGCACGCGTATTCGGCGACGCGCTCACAATGGCCGAGCGTGTACGCGTCCTTGGATTCGATCGTTTGCGCCCAACGACCCACGATGTCGTAGAAGCGCGTCTCGAGGCGCGATACGCGGCGCTCGAGGTCGGCGAGGTTGCGCCGCGCGCGCAGCTTGGTGAACAGCTTGTGCGACAGCGAGAGCGCCTGCAGCGTCTCGCGATTCTTGCCCATCTGCTCGTAGAGCTCGGCCTGCTCGCGCACGGTCTCGGCGGCGAGGAGCAGGTCTTCGCGCTGCATGGCGTTCTCGTAAGCGGTCGCGAGGTGGCGTTCGGCGTCGCCGAAGGTGCCATGCATGCGGGCAATCACGCCGAGATGCTTGTAGGTCTCGGCGAGCGCGCGCTGGTCGCCGACTTCCGTGGATTCGTGCAGGACGCGCTCACAGAGCGCCGCCGCGCGATCGAGGTCGCCACGAGCCAGCCAGATTTCCGTCGAGTTGATGAGGGCGAGCAGGCGGTGCGCTGTGTCGCCGGTCGCGTCGCAATGCGTCAGCGCTTCGTCGTAGGCCGCCTGAGCCTCGTCGAGCCGACCAAGTTGCGTATAGACCAATCCCATGTTGTTCAACACGGAACCCAAGTGCCCGCGCATCCCTGCCGATCGGTACGTGACGAGGCTCGACGCGTAGTGATCGAGCGCCGCCTCGAGATCACCGCGCATGCTCGCGATGATTCCACGATTTTGCGCGATCATCGCCTGGAGATGCTCGTCCTTGGCCGCTGTGGCGTCGGACAGGGCGCGCGCGTACAACCACTCGGCCTGGTCGAGATCGCCGCGCAGCACGTGAGCCATCGCCATCGTGTTGTGCACGTGCGCCACGGCGCCGATCGCGTCGTGCGCTTCTCCCACGGCGAGCGCCGCGGTGAGACAGTCGAGCGCCACGTCGAACCGCCCCTCGTCGATGTATGAACGCGCGATGCGGCGGATGATCGTCGACGCGACTTCGCCTTCAGCCGCAGGGAGCGCGTAGAGCGCCTGGTGGTACTGGCCGCGGGCCGACTCGCGCTGTCCCGAGCGCTCGAGTCGCTGGCCCTCCGTCATGAACTCGGCGATTGCCGACGGGAACCGATTCTGATCGTACGCCGTCATGGCTCGGTTGCGCCGGCGGACGATTCAATCGCCGCCATGCGCTTGAACAGCGTGGGCCGCGAAATGCCGAGCATGCGCGCCGCCGCTGCCTGATTGCCGCCTGTCAGCCGCAGCGTGATCGCCACCGCTTCGCGTTCGATGTCGACCATCAGCTTGCCGCCGGGCGGAATACGGATCTCGCCGAGCGACGGCTCCGCGGTCGACACGCGCGCGGTGCGCTTCTGGATCATCAGGTGTTCGCCGCGGACGACGGCCGAGTCGGCGCTGAGGATCGCGGCGCGCTCGACCACGTTCTTCAATTCGCGAACGTTGCCCGGCCAGCGGTGCACCAGCAGCGCGGCGATGGCGTCGTCGGCGAATCGCTTGGGGTGCTGGTACTCGCGGGTTTCTTCTGCGAGAAAATGGCGCGCGATCGCTTCGATGTCCTCGAGGCGGTCGCGCAACGGCGGCAGCGTGATCGCGAAGACGTTCAGGCGATAGAAGAGATCCTCGCGGAACTCGCCGCTGGCGACGACCTGATCGAGCATCGGGCTCGCCGCAGCGATGATGCGACAGTCGATCGAGAATTCCTCGAGGCCGCCGAGCCGACGCACGCGCCGCGACTCGAGGGCGCGCAGCAGTTTCGGTTGGAGCTGGCGCGGGAGCTGATGGACTTCGTCCAGGAACAGCGCCCCGGACCCGGCGAGCTCCAGCAGGCCTTGCTTGCGGGAGTGTGCCCCGGTGAACGCCCCGCGTTCGTGTCCGAAGAGCTCGGATTCGAGCAGTGCTTCGGGAATCGCGGCGCAGTTGATCGCGACGAATGGTTCGTCGGCATTGGCGCTGGCGTAATGAATGCCGCGCGCAAACAGCTCCTTGCCGGTTCCCGTCTCGCCGATGAGAAGCACCGTCGTGCGGCGCGCCGACGCCACCGTTTTCGCGAGCTTGAGTGCATCGCGAAGGGGAGCGCTGTCGCCGATAATGCTTTGAAAACCGAACGCTTGTTCGGTGAGCGGTGCCTCTGAAACGCCGACGGCGGCGGAAGCCAACCGGACCTCTGGGATTGGGGACGCACTTGCAGCACGCACCCCTCTCGGGATGCCTGTGCTAGAAGTATCGGCCCGAACCTCCACCGCTCAATTGTTTGCGCACCCGCCCCACCCATTGCCGGGCGGCGATTCGCTCGAAGGTCTCGAGCGCGGCATCGAGAATCTGCCGGGCCCCGGCGGCATCGCCGCTTGCAAATAGCGCAAGTCCAAACTGGTAAAGGACTTCGCCGCCCAGGAGAGCGTCTTCACCAACCGCGCTCAGGGTGAGAGCGTGCCGGAGAGTCGCGACTGCCTCGGTTGGCCGATTTGAAAGCCGATGATGCGCCCCTTTGAGCTTCAGCGCCGCGGCACGGCGCACGTCATCCCCACGCTGTTCGGCGACCTCCAATGCTCGCCCGATCGGTTCGACCGCTTCGTCCAGCTGATCGAGAATGAGAAGCAACTCGGCGCGGTTCTCCTCGAGAATACCCTCCGACATCAGATCGCCGCGCGCACGCGCCAGGCCCAGCGCCCGATCGAACGTGTCACGTGCTTCGTCGAAACGGCTTTCCTTCGTGTGCAGCACGCCGAGGTTGTTCAGCACCCACACCATCGGCTGCAAGTCGCTCGTTGCCTCGAAGCTGCGCAAGCTCACCCGATAGTGCGCCAGTGCCGCGGCTGGATTGCCCCGGATGTCCGCGGTAATCCCGAGATTCTGCTGGATCATTCCGACGAGCCTCGTCTCGCCACACTGATCGGCCAGCGTGAGCGCATCGGTCAGATAATTGGCCGTGGCAACGAGATCGCCACGCCGTTGCGCCAGAGACGCAAGACAGTTCAGCGCGTGGGCCCGACCCTCCTGGTACCCGAGCTCCGTCGCGATCCGAAGGCTCTCGATGTAGAGCGGCTCGGCGTCCGAGGTGCGGCCCCGGTCCCGAAGCACCGAACCCTGCCAGCGGAGCACGTCCGCCATCAGCGGCGTCGGCTCGTCGGAACCCAGGAGACTCAGTGCCTCGCGATGCCAGTCCAGCGCGTCGTCCGGTGAGTCCCCTAGCCCCGCCGCGCGCGCCAGCTCTGCGAGCCGGCGCGCCTCGACGGTGGCTACTGGCTTCCTGTTCGTATTCTGCAATTGCGTCAGTCCACGCACGCGGTCCACTGCGCGCTTCTTGATTCAGCCTGCCTTACCGCCGTGGGCAACTCATTCGTCAGCGCCCCCGGTCCGGTCTCTTCTTCACGAACTTCTAGAAGTCTGACGTCGACCGTCCGGTCGCGAAGATATAACCCGAGAAGTGCCAGATCGTGGAGATCGCGGTGAGGTGCAGCAGATCCAGCTGGACAGACAGCAGTTCGGTGACGTTGGCGAGCAGTCCGTTACTCGAGATGTCGTCCGTACTCTGGAAGTAGCCGAGCTGAAGTGCATCCACGAGACCACTGCTCGCCTGCGTATTCGCGAGACTCTGCGTGACGACCAGCGGCGTGGTGAAGTGGATGCCATGCGGCGCGAACTGGTACGCGACGGCCGATCCCGCGAGCGCTGTCACGCTGAAGGTCGTCGTCGAGAACACCGCGAGCGGCGGCACGACCACGGTAAGCCCGGCCTGCGGAATGGCCAGAACACCGCCGAGAATGCCGATGCGGGCCGACACCGTGATTGGAGCGCTCAATGGCTTCGTGCGCTGGAGCGCATTGACCGTCGTCGTCGTCGTTTGCGAGCCGCCCAGGAGGCCACCCAACAACGAGCGGGAAGCCGAGTCGGGGGCGATCGCCCGAGCGGTGGGAGCGGGAGCCGTGGGCGCTAGCGGGGCGACGGGGCTGTCGTTCGAACCGCAGCCGAACGCCAGAATGGCGATTCCCGCGGTCAAGGCGAAGGTGCTGAGCGAGCGTGTGCGCATCGGGGAGGATCCTCAGGGAGAGAGCTGCAATGCCTTGCGGCAGAGCCCGTGTCAAAGCATCCCATGTGCCATGGACGCATCACGCGTTGTCACAACGACTTGGATCAAAATCACTCGCGCTGTGAGCAGGGAAGTGTAAAAATTCTTTGCACATAAAACTTGGCGTATGTAAAAATTCTTTACAGCGGCAGTGCGGTTGATGGCACGGCCGAAAACACGCGTTCACGCGTCGACTCGGAACATTCGGCCGAGCTCCGCGGCGAACGCGTCCACCGCCCGGTCGCGGGCTGCCGCGTTCCAGCCCAGCACTGGCCCGATGGCCGCAGCGGCTGCTGCAGCGCTCGCGAGCCCGTGATCGCGCGTCTCGAACGCGAGATGGGTGCGCCGAATCATGAGGTCGCCGAGCGTGCACGCCATCTCGTTGTTCACGGAGTACCGCAGCTCGCCGGTGGTGTAGGGAAGTCCGTCGACGATTCGGGCGTCGCCACCAGCGGATGAGATCTCACTCCAAACCGCAACCCAGCGGCTGCCGTACGCGCGGACGAGGTGTGTCGCGAGCCGCGGATCGCCGGTCGTTCGCTCCGCCTGGGCGACGGTCGCGTCGAACGATGCAATGTCGCCGCCGGGAAGTGGCAGGCTGCGGCTCCGTTCCCCTGCTTCACGCTGATGCAGTTGTTTTGCGACGAGATCCACGACCTGCGCCGCCATGAGTCGATACGTGGTGAGCTTTCCGCCGGTGATCGAGATGAGCCCGCGCGCGCTCGTCCGGATCTCGTGCTCGCGCGACACGCTGCCAGGGGACGCGCCGGGCTTCGGAAGCAGCGGGCGGATTCCTGCCCAGGCGCTGATCACGTCCGTCTCGGTCAGCTGGGCATTGGGAAAGAACGCGTTCGCTGCGTCGAGCAGATATCTCACGTCTTCACGATCCGCGCGAACAGCGTCCGGCGTCGACGCCGTGTACGTGTCCGTGGTTCCGATGATCGCGTCCGAGTCGGCGGGCAACACGAACAGCACGCGACCATCCTGCTTCGAGAGCAGCGTGAGCGCGCCTCGGTTTCCAATGCGTTCGCGCGCCACGGCGATATGAACGCCCTTGCTTCCGCGAACCGCTGTGCCGGTCTCCGCGTCCATGTGGCGGATTTCATCGCTCCATGGCCCGGTCGCGTTCACGACGGCGCGCGCGCGCACCGCGCACTCTGCCCCGGTCATCGCGTCCGTGAGATTGGCGCCCGCGACGCGCCCGGCCTCGATGCACAGCGACTCGACGGGCGCATGATTCAGTACGATCGCGCCATGTTCGGCCGCTCCGACGGCGTTCGCGAGGGTGAGGCGAGCGTCATTCGTCGCCGCATCGAAATAGGTGGCGCCGCCGAGCAAACCGTCCGGTCGCAGCATCGGCTCGTGGGCGAGCACGCCATCCCGCGTGAGCCGATGGTGCCTTCCGACGTTCCGGAACAGCGCGAGCGCGTCGTACAACGTGAGTCCGGCATTCAGCTTCCACGCAGGGATGCGCGCCCCCTTGTACACGGGCCAGGTGAACTCGAGTGGCCGCACGAGGTGAGGCGCGAGCTGCAGCAGGCGGCGCCGTTCGGCGCTGGATTCGAATACCAGATGCAGGTGCCCATGCTCGAGATACCGTACGCCGCCATGGACGAGTCGCGACGACCGGCTCGATGTGCCGCTCGCGAAGTCCTCGCGCTCGACGAGCGCTACAGAGAGGCCACGCAGCGCCGCGTCCCGAGCGATGCCGCAGCCGGTCACGCCCCCGCCGATCACGAGCAGGTCGAAAACGCGCGAGCCCAGCGCGGCAAATCGCTCGTCGCGTGTGCGTCTCGCCGCGTGTGTCGATGAATGGACGCCGCCAGGCATTGGATCAAGGTATCGCCATCCGGTTCCACCGTTCCACCGCTCCACCGCTCCACCGCCGGCACTACTTTCCATGCATGCCATCCCTGGGCACTCCTGGCCGCCGGGTCGCGATCATCGCCGGAGTACGGACGCCGTTTGCGCGCGCCGGTACTGCGCTCAAGGATTTCTCCGCCATCGAGCTCGGCAAGCGGTGCGTCACGGAGCTGATTCAGCGGACGAATCTCGATGGCGACCTGGTCGAAGGCCTGGTCTACGGCACCGTGGTGCACTCGGTGATCGCTCCAAACATCGCGCGCGAGGTGTCGCTGCTGCTGATTCTTCCGCGCGGCTGTGAAGCGTACACGGTGAGTCGCGCGTGCGCGTCGGCCAATCAGGCGATCACCGACGCCGCCGATCAGATCGTGCTCGGCCACCACGACGTGATGATCGCCGGCGGCGCGGAGTCGCTGTCAAACGTGCCGATTCTCCACTCGCGATCGATGTCGGAAAAACTCGTGGCGCTCTCACGCGCCAGGAGCACCGCGAAGCGAATGAAGATTCTCGGCTCCATCCGTCCGCGCGATCTGGTGCCGATCACCCCAGCCATCGCCGAGCCGTCGACTGGCGAAACCATGGGGCAGTCGGCCGAGAAGATGGCGAAGATCAACCGCATCACGCGCGAGGATCAGGATCAGTTCGCGTTGCGCTCGCATCGACTCGCGGCGGTCGGAACAGATGACGGACGGCTCACCGCCGAGATCGTGCCCGTGTTCGTTCCGCCGGACTACGGCACCGCGCTCACGAGCGACAACGGCATTCGCACCGATACATCGATCGAGCAATTGCGAGCACTCAAACCGGTGTTCGATCGCAAGTACGGAACGGTGACCGCCGGAAATTCCTCACCACTCACCGACGGCGCGAGCGCGGTGCTGCTCATGAGCGAGGAGCGAGCGCAAACGCTCGGCTACACGCCGCTCGCATTCATCCGGTCCTACGCGTACGCGGCGCTGGATCCGGGTGAGCAGTTGCTCATGGGCCCAGTGCTCGCCGCGCCGGTCGCGTTGCAGCGCGCCGGTCTCACGCTGCGGGACATCGACCTGATCGAGATGCACGAGGCGTTCGCCGCGCAGGTGCTGTGCAACCTCCAGGGGTTTCTCTCGCGCGGCTGGGCGGAACGCGCCGGTTTCAGCGCCCCGGTCGGCGAAGTGGATCGATCGCGGTTGAATGTCATGGGCGGCTCGATCGCCATTGGACATCCCTTCGGGGCGACGGGCGGCCGCATTCTCACCACGTTGTCGAATGAGCTCGTTCGGCGCGGCGGACAGTTCGGACTCATGACGGTGTGCGCCGCTGGCGGCATGGGGCACGCCATGGTGATCGAGCGGGCATGACGGCGCGCACTCCGGCGGAGCAGACGCTCCGCATGACGATCGAACGCGACGTGCTCATCGTCACGATCGACCGGCCCGGCGAACCCGTGAACACGCTGAGCCCCGCGCTCGTCGGCGAGTTCGAAAGTCTGTTCCTGCGCATCGATGAGGATACTCTCATCAAAGGCGTCGTGCTCATCTCCGGCAAGCAGGACACGTTCATTGCGGGTGCGGACATCGAGCAGTTTCCACTCCTGCGCACGGCGGGCGAGGCCGAAGCAGTGAGTCGTATGGGACAGGCGCTGCTCGACCGTCTGGAGGCGTTACGCGTGCCCGTGGTTGCGGCGATTCACGGCGCCTGCCTCGGCGCAGGGCTGGAGACGGCGCTCGCGTGCCGCTATCGCGTGTGCACCGACCATCCGAGAACGACGCTGGCGCTTCCGGAAGTCCAGCTCGGCCTCGTTCCGGGCATGGGCGGCACACAGCGGCTGCCGCGCCGTGTTGGATTGCAGGCGGCGCTCGACATGATTCTCACCGGGCGCAACATCCGCGCAAAACGCGCACTGCAGATGGGCCTCGTCGACGAGATGGTGCATCCATCCATTCTGCGCGAGATCGCGGTCGAACGGGCGCTGAGTCTCGCCGCGGGACGTCTCAAGCCGCCCGCCAGGCGCGGCGGCGGACCGGCCAGCCTGCTGCTCGAGCACAACTCGGTCGGCCGCGGCATTGTATTTCGCAAGGCACGCGAAAGCGTGATGGAAAAGACCCACGGTCATTACCCGGCACCGCTCGCCGCGCTGGTGGCCGTGCAGGCCGGCTACTCGCGCGGAACCGAGGCGGGCCTCGAGGAAGAAGCACGCCTCTTCGGCGCGATGGCGATGACGGACGTATCGCGGCAGCTCGTGTATCTCTTCTTCGCCAGCAATTCGCTGAAGAAGGATCCGGGCGTCGATCCGCCCGCGCCGGAGCCGTACGACGTTCGCCGGCTCGGCGTGCTCGGCGCCGGCTTCATGGGCGCGGGCATCGCATCGATCGCCGTGCAGCAGGGGACGTCCGTCCGGCTCAAGGACACCGATCTTTCGAGAATCGGAAAGGGTCTCGACGCCATTCGCGCCGTGCTGAAGGAGCGACTTGCGCGGCGCCAGGTGACGCGCCAGCAGTTCGACGATTACCTGAGCCTCGCCGGCGGCACTACGGACTACTCCGGCTTCGAGGCAGCGGATCTCGTCATCGAAGCGGTGTTCGAGGATCTCGATCTCAAGCACCGCGTGCTTCAGGAAGTGGAACCGGCGATGCGCGCCGACGCGGTATACGCGTCCAATACGAGCACGATTCCGATCGCGAGCATCGCCGCGGCGGCGCAACGGCCGGAGCGCGTGCTGGGGATGCACTTCTTCTCGCCGGTGCATCGCATGCCGCTGCTCGAGGTGATCGTGACGCCGGAGACTTCGCGAGAGGCGGCGGTGACCGCGGTGGCGTACGGCAAGAAGCTGGGCAAAACGGTGATCGTCGTGCACGACGGCCCGGGCTTCTACACGACGCGCATCCTGTCTGCCTACATGAACGAAGCCGGGCGGCTGCTCGACGAGGGTGCGTCGATCGAGGCGATCGACGACGCGTTGGTCGATTTCGGTTTTCCGGTCGGTCCGATCACGCTGCTCGACGAGGTCGGCATCGACGTTGGCGGCAAAGTCGGACTGGTACTCACCGAGGCGTTCGGTGCGCGAATGGCGCCGGCCGAGTCGATGCGCAAGGTCGTGGCGGCGGGACGAACCGGCCGCAAAGGGAACAGCGGGTTCTATCGGTACGACCCGGACGGGAAGAAAGGCAGCGTGGACCCGAGCGTGTACGCGCTGATCGGCGGGACGCGGCGCGAGATCGATCGTGACGAAATCGTGCAGCGCTGCGTGCTGGCGATGGTCAACGAAGCCGCGTACTGCCTGGAGGAGGGCGTCCTGCGCTCGACGCGCGATGGCGACATCGGTGCGGTCTTTGGCCTTGGCTTCCCGCCCTTTCGCGGCGGACCCTTCCGTTACATCGACAGCGTTGGAGCCAGCCGGATCGTAGAAGAATTGGAAGATCTGCACGCCCGCTTCGCCCCGCGCTTCCGGCCCGCCGAGGTGTTGTTCCGATGGGGCCGAGGCGACAGAGGATAGAGGGAGAGAGGATGGAGGGTAGAATTACTTCCAGTTCCCCTCTGATCTCTCGATTCTGTGCTCTGGAATCTCGAGTCTGACAGCTGACGTCTGGCGTCTGGGTTTTTTCTCCTCTCTCCTCTCTCCACTCTCCTCTCCACGTGTGACCCCCTCCCCCGACCCAAGGTCTACCCTTTCGGACGCCGAGATCGTCGCTCGGGTGCTGAGTGGGGACGTCGAAGCTTTCGCGGTGCTCGTCGCGCGTTACCGCGACCGCTACGCGCGATATGCCTTCCACATGCTCGGCAACCGTGAGGACGCCGAGGAAGCGCTCCAGGATGCGTTCACGCGTGCCTATCGCTCCCTCGGGCGATGCGAGGATCCGGATCGCTTCGCGGCCTGGCTATTTCGAATTCTCATAAACCGCTGCCGCACGGCGGGTGCACGGCGCGGCCGGCGCGCTCGCACCTTTGTGGTCGACGAAGCCGCCGTGCTCGATGCGGCCGAGGAGCACCCGGCCGAACGGGCGGCATGGCGGGAAGAGATCGGACGAGCGCTCGCGCAGCTTCGGCCAGACCAGCGCGAGGCTTTTCTGATGAAGTACGTGGAAGAGATGGGATACGACGAAATGTCGCGATCGACGGGCGTCGGGGTGTCGGCGCTCAAGATGCGGGTGATGCGTGCCTGCGAACGGCTTCGCGGCATGTTGACGGAGGTTCAGAATGCCTGAGCACGACGACGAGATCATCGAGCAAGTGGCGGACGAGCTGCGCGGGCCGGTTCCGGTCAGTGCCTCGTTCGACGCGCGCGTCATGCGCGCGGTGCGGGGTTTCCCGCGCCATTCCCGGCATTCCCGGCGCCTCGGCGGCGCGGTCTGGTCGCGTCTCATCGCGCCTCGCGCGATCGTCATTCGCCCGTTGTCCGCGGGGCTGCTTGCCGCCTGCGTGCTCGCGCTTGCGGGGCTCGGCCTCGTGCAGGCGGCGAAAATGGTGCGTGCCGCTGCCAAGCCGGCGGCGAGCGGCCTCTTTGCCAGCACGGCTAAACCAGCCGCCACGCAGCGCGTGCAGTTCGTTCTCGTTGCTCCGGATGCGAAGAAGGTCGCCGTGGTCGGCGATTTCAACGGGTGGGATGCGTCGCATGCTGCGTATCAGGCCAAACATCGCGGTGGCGGCGTGTGGTCGGTGACTGCGCCGGTGCCGGTCGGACACCACCGCTATTCGTTCGTGGTGGATGACAGCGTGTGGATGGCCGATCCGACCGCGCCGCGCGCGGCGGACAACGATTTCGGCCTGCCGAACTCCGCCATCGTCGTCGAAGCCGACAAGTGAGCTCGGCGGTGCGTGTCATGCTCGCGCTGTTGGTCGCGCTTGCTCTCGCACCGAACGACACGCGGGCGCAGGACCCTCGACTCGCCGCTCGCCTCGACAAGCCGACGCAGATCGCCGTGAATGCGATCGTCGATTCGGCGCGCGCCGTCGCGCTGCCGACTGCGCCGCTCGTGGAAAAGGCGCTCGAAGGCGCCGCCGCCGGCTCGGACGGACCGCGCATCGTCGTCGCGGTACGGCACCTCGCGGTGCGCATGGGCGCCGCCAAGCACGTGCTCGGACCGCACGCCAGTGCCGACGAAATCAAAGCCGCGGCCGGTGCCATGGATTTCGGAGTCACCGTTCGCGATCTGGCGCGATTGCACGCGGCTGCCGGCAAGCGGCCGCTGACCATGCCGCTGGCCGTGCTGACAGACCTGCTCGGCCGCGACGTACCGCTCGTCACCGCGACGTCGCTCGTGGTACAACTCACGCGCGCCGGTGCGAAGGACGCGGAGTTCGCGCTGTTTCAGCGCAATGTGCGCCTCGACATCGAGCACGGGGCCGATCCCGCGGTCGCCGCGACGACGCGCGGACGCGGCATGATGCTGAAAGCCGCGCACACAGGCGGCAGGCCGCCAGAGTAGCGAGCCCGGTGATCGATCGGGTACAATTCCCGATCGATGGTTCGTCCGGATCGCGCGCGTCGCGGATCCGCGTCCCTGTCCCGGTGCTTCCGTGAGATCTCTTTCGATCCTCGCCGCCATTGCGTCGTCGGCCGGCGTGTTGTCGGCGCAACACGTCGATCGGTACTCGATTCCGTCACAGAGCCGCTATTCGCTTCAGAGCTTCGCCGGCAAAAGGCCGCTGACGCGCGCCGAGCGCACCGGCTTCACCGAAACGTCGCACTACGATGACGTGATCACGTTCATCGACTCGCTGCGCACGCTCGGCGCGAAGATCGCCGTCGGCTCGATCGCGACGACCGTCGAGGGTCGCAAGCTGCCGTATGTCATCGCATCGCGCCCGCTGATCACGACACCCGCGGAAGCGCGCCGGCTGGGCCGGCCGGTCGCCTACATCCAGGCGAACATCCACGCCGGTGAAGTCGAGGGCAAGGAAGCCATGCTCTCGATGCTGCGAGACCTGCTGTTCGATCCGAAGCCGAACGTGCTCGACTCACTCGTGCTGATCGTGCAGCCGATCTACAACGCGGATGGCAATGAACGCTGGGCAGCGCAGGCGCGGAATCGCTCGTCGCAGAATGGGCCGGAGCTGGTCGGCACACGACAGAACGCGTCGGGCTGGAATCTCAATCGCGATTACGTCGACGCGGACGCGCCGGAGACGCGCGGCTCGCTCGCCATGCTGAACGAGTGGAATCCCGACCTGTTCATGGATCTCCACACCACCGACGGCAGCATCCACGGGTACGGCCTCACGTATTCGCCGCCGCTCACCGCCACGGCGATCAACGTCATTCCATACACGGCCAACGTCATGCTGCCGGCGATCCGCAAGCGCATGCTGGATCGCGAGGGCTTCCATGTGATCGATTACGGCGACTTCAGCCGAACGCGCCGCGGCTCCGCGTCAGGTGCGCCGGGCGGGGCGCTCGGCGGCGGCGGATTCGGCGCCGGTCGGCGCGGCGGGCGCGGTGCGGCTCGCGGGCCGCGGCCGCCGTCGCTCGAGCAGATCATCGCCGATTCCATTCCCACGAGCGGCTGGGCGTTCTCGACCTACGAGCCGTTCGCTCGGTACGGAACGAATTATTACGGTTTGCGAAACCGAATCGCGATCCTGAGCGAAGCGTTCTCGCACGATCCGTTTGCGCGTCGCGTTGCGTCGACCTACGACTTCGTGAGCGAAATTCTTTCCTACGTGGCCGAACACCGGCGCGAGATCCTGCAGCTCGGCCGCGAGGCCGACGCGAAGGTGGTCGCGTGGGGCGACCATCCGTCCACCTCGCCGTCCATTCCACTCCGTTCGCGCATGGACACGACGCGCATCGAGGACGTGCGCGTCGAGATGGTCGTGCCGTTCACCGACAGCAGCAAGGCGGAGCCGGGTATGCGCGATCGTCAGCGTACCGGCATCATCAAGCTGGTGCGCATGCCGGTCATGGCGAGCTTCACGCCGACGCTCTCCAGCACCCTGCCGTACGCGTATGCGTTCGACGCGACGACGGCGCGCGCGATTCTGCCGATCCTGCACACGCACGGTCTTTCGATCGAACAATTGGACGACGCTGCTCACGTCACGGCGCAGGCTTTCGCCATCGACAGTGTGATGGATCGCGGGCGGTCCGAGACATCGCGCGAGATGAGCGACGTCGCCGGCCGCTGGTCGCCTGCCAGCGCCCGCACACTGCCATCGGGCACCTACGTCGTTCGCGCGGGCCAGCCGCTTGGCTTGCTCGCGTTCTATCTGCTCGAACCGGAAAGCGAAGACGGGCTGACGCAGTGGAGTTTCCTCGACGGCATCGTCGCGGCACACCGCGAGTTTCCCATCCTTCGCGTCACCGCGCCGGCCACGTTCCGCACGCACCCCGTTCACGACTGATGCTACGCTCAACACTGCTGTACCTCTCGAACCAGCCGCGCGTTTTTCGCTTCGTTCGCAACAATGGATTGGCCAAGCGGTTCGCGAGGCGGTTCGTCGCCGGCGAGACGCTCGATGACGCGCTCACCGCGGTTCGGGCGCTCAACAACAAGGGCATTCGCGCCTCGCTCGACCTGCTCGGCGAGAGTGTCACGAACGAACGCGAGGCGCGATCGGCAGGCAATGCGTATCTCGGCATTCTCGATCGCATTCACGACCAGCGGCTCGACGCGAACGTGTCGCTCAAGCTCACGGCCATGGGACTGGATCTGTCGGAAGAGCTGGCGATCTCGATCATGCACGACGTGCTGGGTCGTGCGCAGGCGTATCAGTCGTTCGTGCGCCTCGACATGGAATCCAGCGCGTACACCGAGCGCACGCTTCGCCTGTTCGAGGAGCGGTTGTATCCGTCCTACAAGGACCACGTCGGCATCGTGCTGCAGAGCTACCTCTACCGCACCGCCTCCGACGTGGAGCGGGCCATCCAGCTTCGCTGTCGCGTGCGTTTGTGCAAAGGTGCGTACAAGGAGCCGGCGGCCGTCGCCTTTCCGGAAAAGCGCGAAGTGGACGCCAACTACGTGAAGTGCATGCACCTGCTGCTCGAGAACGGAAATTTTCCGGGCATTGCGACGCACGATCCGGCGATCATCACCGAGGCAAAGCGCTTCGTCGCCGAGCGCGGCATCGATCGGTCGCGCTTCGAGTTTCAGATGCTGTATGGCGTGCGCCGCGACCTGCAGGAACAGCTCGTGCGCGAGGGATACGGCATGCGCGTGTACGTTCCGTTCGGCACGCAGTGGTATCCGTATCTCATGCGGCGGCTCGCCGAACGTCCGGCCAACGTGGCGTTCATCACCGGCAACGTCGTGCGCGAGATGATCGGCAGGAAGACGTGACGCACGCGCGGTACCGCCCGCCCGATCCGTCGAAGGGAGACGAGAATACGATCGGCGGGTACGCCGCGGTCCACGATCGCCCGGCGGCCTTCGAAGGCAGCGACGGGTTCTCGTACAGCGTCGAGCTCATGACGGAGGAAACCGGTGACGCCGCGCAGCCCTGGGCGGCGTTCTTCCTCTTCGTCAAATGGTCGCGCATGGGAGCGCAGAGTCCCGAGGGCCACCTCGAGAGCGACTATCTCGTGCAGGCGTCCAGCGAGTCCGACGCGCGCGATCTGCTCGGCGCCACGCCGCTGTCGGCCGTCAAGCGCCTGCTGGACCGGTTGATTGCCGCGCGGCCCGGCGCCTCCCAACGACCGTGGTGGGATGCGATGCGCGAAGACGGCGAGACGTGACGGCCGAGTCGCTCGTGCACGGCGTGGTGCTCCAGGGTACCGGCGGCATCTGGCGCGTCCGCACCGACGCGGGCGACACGGTGGACGCGTCACTCCGCGGCCGATTGAAGAAGTCGAATAGCGGCCGGCGTGACGACGGCTCGTTGCGGCGCGACACCGTTGCCGCCGCCGCGGAAACCCTCAAGCTCGCCGTCGGCGACGATGTTCTGCTCGAGCGGGGCGCACGCGGCGACGCCTGGGCCATCGCCGAGATCCTGCCGCGTCGTTCGCGGTTGGCGCGTCGCGCGCCCGGCGGCGGTCAGGGCGAACGGATCGTCGCCGCCAACATCGATCAGGTCGTGGTCATGTTCGCGGCGGCGCGGCCCGATCCGCACCCGCGCATGCTCGATCGCTTTCTCGTCATTGCCGAGGGGAACGAGCTCGCCGCACGCATCATCATCAACAAGATCGACCTCGTCGGCGAAGCGGTGGCCCGCGAACGATTCGCAGTGTACGAGCGTGCCGGCTACGTCGTCCACTACATCAGCGTGAAGAACGGCGTCGGTCTCGACGCAGTGCGCGACATGCTCGGCGGCAGGCGCTCCGTCGTCACGGGGCCGTCGGGCGTCGGCAAGTCGTCGATGCTGAACGCGTTGCATCCGGGCGCGGGCCTCCGCGTCGGTACAATCAGCGAATCGGTGAACAAGGGGCGCCACACGACGGTCGGAGCGATCATGCTGCCGCTACCCGGTCCGGATGACGGCTACGTGATCGACACGCCCGGCCTGCGCGAGATCGGATTGTGGTCGCTCGATGCGATCCAGCTCGACCGGTGCTACCCCGAGATGCGCGAGCATCGCGAACGGTGCCGGTTCGGTGATTGCCGGCATATGGCGGAACCCGAGTGTGCGGTTCGCGAAGCCGTGGATGCCGGCGCGATTCACGCCGATCGGTACGACAGCTATCGCCGGCTGCTCGAAGAGCGCGAGGCCGGCCGATAACGGCGCGCTTACTGTGCGCGCTGCGCCGGCGTGAGCGGAATGAGTCGGCTCAATCGATCGGCCGCATGGCGCCAGTTCACCTGCACCGCGAGCTCGGCGTCGTCGGCATGCCCTTCATCGATCGCCGTCGTGATCGTGTCGTGTTCGTAGACCGACGTGCGGATGTCGCTCGTCAGCATCCGGATGTACATGCGAATGTACCGATCCGCCTGCGGCTTCACGGCGTCGTGCAGCGCGAGCAGCCGCGGGCCGGCGCTCGCTTCGACGATCTGACGGTGGAAGCGCTGGTCCGCGTCGTACAGCCGCTCGTGGTCGATCGGCACGAGCTTTCCGACGCGCAGGAACTCGGCATTCAGTCCGCGCAATTTCGCCACCAGCCCGCGTCGGTCCGCCGGTGGCAGCAGCGCGGCGCCCCGCGCACCGAGCCCCTCGAGCGCGCCCACGATATTGAGCAGCTCGTGCACGTCCTCGCGCGTGAGCGGCGCCACGGTGAGTCGCGACTGCTGCGCGCCCGGCGTGGCGAGGACGTAGCCTTCCTGCTGCAGCCGCTGCAACGCTTCGCGCACGGG
>JAICKA010000225.1 GCA_025928185.1 Gemmatimonadaceae bacterium | reverse complement strand
GACGTGCAGGCCTACGTCGCCGCGGCGGCGAAACACCGGCTGCGCATCGTGTTCGTGGCCGAGTCACACATCCACGCCGACTTCGTTTCGGGCGCGCGCGAGCTGGCTCGCGAAACCGGCGCCACACTGTTGCTTTCGGGCGAAGCCGAGGGCGAGTGGGCATACCGCGTGACCGCGGCTGACAACGCGCGGCTCGTCCACGATGGCGACGAGATCGAGGTTGGCCGTATCCTCCTGCGTGTGCTGCATACGCCTGGGCACACGCCGGAGCACATCGCCATCCTCGTGACCGATCGCGCGCTCGGCGACCACCCCGTCGGCATGTTTTCGGGCGATTTCATCTTCGCGGGTGACGTGGGCCGGCCCGATCTGCTCGAGCGCACCGCCAACGTGCGCGGCTCGATGATCACACTGGCGCGCACGCTGTTTCGCTCGTTGCAGCGCATGGCCGAGCTTCCCGATTATCTCCAACTCTGGCCGGGGCACGGCGCAGGCTCGGCATGCGGCAAGGCGCTCGGCTCCATGCCATCGACCACGCTCGGCTACGAACGACTCAGCAACTGGGCGCTGCGAGAACACGATGAAGAGCCTTTCGTTCGGAGCGTACTGACGCATCAGCCCGAGCCGCCGGCGTACTTCGCGCTGATGAAAACGATCAACCGCGATGGTCCGCTGCCGTTGTCGAACGACGACTGGCCGCAGCTCGGGATGGACGACGTTCACGACGCACTGCACGAAGGCGATTCGGTCGTCGACGTTCGGCCGACGGCGGCCTTCGCCCGCGAGCACATTGCCGGCTCATTGAACATTCCACTCGGCACATCCTTCAGCACCTGGGCCGGATCGCTGCTTCCGTACGACCGGCCCATCGTCCTGCTCGCCGAGACGGCCGAACAGGCGCACACCGCGCGCCGACTGCTCTCGTTGATCGGGCACGACGAGGTTGCCGGCTGGTGCGACGGGTCGGTTCGCGGCGCGTGGCGCGAAGCGGGCAAAGCTCTCGGGCAGATCCCACAGGTGAGCATCGCGGACATTTCGGGCGCAACGGACCGGCGAATCATCGATGTGCGCGGCGCGGCCGAGTGGGACGCGGGACACATTCCCGGCGCGGAGCGGCTGTTCCTCGGTGAGCTCGACAAGCTGGCGGCGGCGTTGCCGAAGGACGCGCCCATCGCCGTGCACTGTCAGGGTGGAACGCGCTCGGCGATTGCGGCAAGCCTGCTCGCGCGCAAGGGATTCACCAACGTCGCCAACGTGCGCGGCGGCTTCGACGCGTGGGCGGCGGCGGGACTGCCCGTCGAACGCGTCCAGGATCAATGAGCTGCACCCTTCCATCATTCACCACGAGCGTGTCATGCGTACGAGTTCTCTCATGTTGTTGCTCGCGGCGGCCGGCACGTCCATGCCTTCGATAACGACCGCGCAGGGTCGCGGAAGGCGAAATGCCGAGCCGGCGACCACCGAGCTGCTCGTTCCGGATCGCGTGTGGGACGGCGTGACGGACGCGCCGCACGCCGGCTGGGCAGTGCTCGTCACGGGCAATCGCATCGTGGCCGCGGGGCCGCGCGGACAGCTCAGCGTGCCGGCCGGCACGACGACGATCAATCTTCCGGGCACGACGCTCATGCCGGGTCTGATCGAGGCGCACTCGCACATGCTGCTGCATCCGTACAACGAAACGTCGTGGAACGACCAGGTGCTGCACGAGTCGTTGGCGCTGCGTACGGCGCGCGCGGTGAATCACTTGAGGGCAACGTTGATGGCCGGCTTCACGACGGTGCGCGATCTCGGCACCGAGGGCGCCGGGTACGCGGACGTGGGACTCAAGGAGGCGGTGAACCAGGGAATCATTCCAGGACCTCGCATGTTCGTGTCGACGCGGGCGATCGTCGCGACGGGCAGCTACGGGCCGCGCGGCTTCGCCGCCGAATACGTGAACGACATTCCGCAGGGCGGTCAGGAAGCGAGCGGTCTCGAGCAAGTCGCACAGGTCGTGCGCGATCAGATCAAGCACGGCGCGGATTGGGTGAAGATCTACGCCGACTACCGCTGGGGTCCGAACGGCGAGGCGGAGCCGACGTTCACGCTCGATGAGCTCAAGGAAGCCGTCGACATCGCCAACAGCTCCGGCCGTCCGGTCACGGTGCACTCGGCCACCCCCGAAGGCATGCGTCGAGCAATTCTCGCCGGTGTCGCGAGCATCGAGCATGGCGACAACGGCACGCCGGAAGTGTTCAAGATGATGGCGGAGCGCGGCATCTGTCTCATTCCAACGCTCGCCGCGGGCGACGCAATCCAGCAGTACGGCGGCTGGAAGAAGGGCGTCGATCCGGATCCGCCGTCCATCGCCGCGAAGAAGAAGAGCTTCAAGGCGGCGCTCGATGCCGGCGTCACGATCTGCAGCGGCAGCGACGTGGGCGTGTTCACGCACGGCGACAATGCGCGCGAGATCGAGATGATGGTGCAGTACGGAATGACGCCCGCGTCCGCCCTTCGCTCGGCCACATCGATCGACGCCAGGCTGCTGCGGATGGGCGACCGGCTCGGCCAGGTGAAGGGCGGTTTTCTGGCCGACCTGATCGCGGTAAGGGGCGATCCAACGGCGGACATCTCGGCCATTCGCCAGGTGCAGCTCGTCATGAAGGACGGGACGATCTACAAACAGTAGGTCGGCCGTTTCTCAGAGCGGGTCAACTGGCACCGTCGGCGGACCGTCTGGCATTCCCGAGAGGTCCGCTGGCATTCGCCAGTGGTCCACAGGTATTCCCTACAGGTCAGCTCGCGTTCCCGGCTGCGTCGCAGTGATTCCTGTCAGGTCCGGCGGAATTCCAGGCTGGCCCCCTCGAATTCCACGAATCACTGCATGCATGCTCTGTAGGTCCCAAGCCATTCCCTGCTAGCCCGTCGAGATTCCCGACAGGTCCGTGGAGATTCCTGATACATCGAGCCGAACTCCAGTCAGGTGCGGTCGTATTCCAGGTTGGTCCT
>JAICKA010000025.1 GCA_025928185.1 Gemmatimonadaceae bacterium | reverse complement strand
CTGTCCGGCCTGCGCGATGGAGGCCGCGGCGGAACGATCGGCAAGCCTCGCCAGCGCGCGCGCAATGTGCTCGTAGCGGCGCAGATGGCGCTCGCGCTCGTCGTGCTCGCGACGTCGGGCCTGCTGCTGCGCAGCTATCAGCGACTTCACGCCGTGCAGCCGGGGTTCGATGCGGACAACGTCGCGACGCTCGAGCTCTCCGTTCCGCGGCAACGCTACGCGGATGACAGCGCGGTCGTGCGCTTCTACGAGCAGCTTGTGCAGCGCGTCGCGGAGCTCCCGGCAGTGAGCGCGGCGGGACTCACGTCGCGCGTGCCGCTCGGAAGCGATGGCATGAGCTCGGACCCCCTGTACGCCGAAGGCGACGCGAGCAGCAAGGGGAAGATCCCGCCGCTCTCTCTCTACATCACGATCGACAGCGGCTACTTCTCCACGATGCACATTCCAATCCTCGCCGGCCGCAACTTCGATCCGCTCGACCGTCAGCATCCTGACGAAGCCATTCTCAGCCAGGCGGCGGCCGCCTCGTATTTCCATGATGCGACCGGACGATCCGCGATCAACAAGCGGTTTCAGGAGCTACCAAACGGGCGGTGGCATCGTGTCATCGGCGTCGCGGGAGGCGTGCGCGACACATCGCTCTCGGCGGACCCGGTACGTGCGGTGTATTTCCCCGAGGTCGCCGGCGGCGATTCGCTGAACGGACAGATCAGACGCACGATGGCGATCGTGGCGCGCACGCACGGCGACGTGGCGGCGACGACTCGCTCCATCCAGCGGCTGATCCACGAGATCGATCCGACGCTCCCGACCTTCGGCGTGCGTTCGATGCGCGCAACGATGGACGCATCCATCGCGCGGCTCACGTTCACGATGATCATCCTCAGCGTTGCGGCGGCGGTCACGCTGGTGCTCGGCGTGGTCGGCCTGTACGGCGTCATCGCCTACGTCGTGACGCTGCGCCGCCGCGAGCTGGGCGTGCGCATCGCGCTCGGCGCGCAGCCCGCGGCAGTGGCGGCGATGGTCACGCGACAAGGGATGATGCTGTGTGCCGGCGGGATCGCGGCCGGACTCGTTCTCGTCGCGCTCGTGTCGCGCTTCCTGCGCTCGCTGCTGTTCGAGATCGGTCCGAGCGATCCGCTCACGCTCGGCGCGGCCACGGCGCTGCTCGTCGCGTTCGCGCTGCTCGCCAGCTGGCTGCCGGCGCGCCGCGCGGCGCGTGTGAATCCGATCGAGGCGATGCGGGCCGATTGAGTGCAACGCAACGCGGCGCGACGCGGGATCGTGGCCGCTTCGCGCCGCGTCCTTCGATGCCGAGATCTACCGCAACGACAGTTTGCTGTTCGCGCTGTTGTACCGGCAGGTCACCGATACGTTCGTGTGTCCATTCCGCCGCACACGCAGCGGCACATCCCAGTTCACACCGTGCTGGGTCGCGTCGCCGACCCGCTCCACGCGATAGCCCGCTTTCGCGTTGACATAGTCGCGGCAGAGCCGCTCTGCCCGCGCTTCGCGCGTCTCTTCGCGGCGCGTTGCCCGCTGCTCCGTCCGCGCCGCTGCACGCTGCGCCTGCAACGCGGAGAGATTCGCCAGCCCGCGACGCGTGTCGTACGTGCACGTGACGTCCGCCTCTTCGGTGCCGTGCCGGACGTGCAGCGGAAACGCGTACGTCACCGTGCCCTGGGTCTCACGATCGCGACGCAGAATGTTGTAGCCAGCCTTCGCCGCGGCCGCATCGCACGCGTTTCGTGCGCGCGTCATGAGTGTCGCGTTCACTGCTGGCCGCTGCGCCTGCACCGCGAGCGGTGACAGCATGAGGCCGGCCGCCATGATGACACCGATTCCGACCATCGACCGGCTGTGCGTTGGTTCGTGCACGTTCCCTCCTCGCCAAAGAAAGGTTATGGATGGGTGTGCTCGAACCAACTGGCACGTTCCGCGCCGCGCGAGGCGTCTCCCGCGTGCTACGGCACGTCGCGACCCGGGTTCTGCAGCTCGCCCTTCTCCAGGTACGGCACGCCGCTCGTCATCCACGCCGGCGCGGGCTTGCCCATCAGGTAGTGATCAAAGAACTGGAAATAACGGATGGTCAAGTCCTTCCGGTCGGCCATGCTCCGCAACCCGTGCCCTTCGCCGATGTAGGCGAGCAGGATCGCGTTCTTGCCGTTGTAGCGAAGCGCGTTGTAGAAGTTGAGCCCTTCGATGAAGTTCACCGTCGGGTCGGCGGTGCCGTGCTCGATCAGGATCGGTTCGGTCACCTCCGGCACGTGCGTCAGCGCGGACTCCTGGTGGTACAGCTCCGGCTTGTCCCACGGCGACACGCCCCACCGGCCCTGCCCATACAGATAGTACTGATTGCCGTTGGCGCCCGAGCCGCCGCTCACCTGGTACGACCAGCCCCATTCCTGGCTGAAATCGGTAAAGAGATCCGTCACGCCGGCGCCGACGCCGACCGCCGCGAACAGCCGCGAGCGCGTGGCGATGAACGCCGCGCCCTCACCGCCGTAGCTGTGGCCGTTCAGTCCGATGTGCTTCGGATCGGCGTAGCCCATCGCAATCACCTTGCGCGTCGCCGACTCCACGGCGTCGAGCTGGTCGGTGTGCGACGAGCCGGTGTGGTAGTGCACGTCCGGGATCATCATGATGTATCCACGGCTAACGCCCTCGATCGGCGACGAGCCCATGCCCGTGAGCAGCGACGGCGTCGGATACCGATTCAGGTTCTGTGAATTCTTCTCGTAGAAGTTGACGATCATCGGCCGCTTCTCGCCGGCCTTGTAGTCGTCCGGCAGCGCGAGCATGCCCTGCAGCTTGTGGCCGTCGCGATCCGTGAAGTCGAACAGGATGCGGTGTCCCCAGCGATATTCGGCCTGCTGCGGATTGGCGTCCGTGATTTTTTCAGAATGCTCGAAATCGCCGCCCGACACGTGGAGATCCGGAAACTCGGCGAACGTCTGGCGCGTGAAGAGGAACTTGTCGGCTTTCGCGGCCCGCACCGGCGTGCTGTACGCCGCGTCGTCGTAGACGATCTCGCTCAGCTTGCCGCCGTCCAGCCGATAGTAGCCCGCCTTCTTGGTGAGGTCCCCGAACGCGGAGAGCGTGACCGGCTTCGAAAGATCGATCTCCTCGCCGGTGCGGACGGCGCGGCTCGCCGTCGAGTCGATCGGATCGACGTGCACCGGCCGCAGGACGATCTGATTCTTTGCGCCGAAGCCGTCGGTGATGTTGCGCGCCGCCGATCCGTCGAGCGGGAGCGTCCAGAGATCGTACTTGTCCTCGACGATCACGCTCTTGCCGTCGCTGGTGTAGCCGTCGACGCCGACGGGCGGCTTCGGCCCCGGATGGTCGTAATCCGGGTCGACGAAGCTCGGCGCGCCAGCACCGAGCGTCGTCACCTTGCTCGACGCGAGATCGTACGACTGGAACTTGTTGTCCTTCCAGTAGACGAACGCGCGGCTGTCGGGCGAGATGCCGAACGTTGCGCCCTGCGTGAGCTGGTCCTGGAACATTGGCGTGCGCTCGCCCGTGGCCGGGTTCACGCGGAAGAAATCAGCCGATGCCGGCTTGTAATCGGAGATGTACGCACGAGCGTCGCGGCCCACCGCCCACCGGCCATCGGGCGATACCTGAAGATCGCGCATCGTGGAATCGCTCAGAGCGACGTAGCGCTTCCCCGCGATATCGAACGCTTCACGATACGTGAAATTGCGATCCTGTGCCGCGCGGATCATCTGCTGCGATTGGATGTAGCGATCGGTCGTCCGCCAGACGTCGACATCGACCGTCGAATCGCTCGCGTGCGGCTGCAGCGTGTCCGCCGCGGGCGTTTGCTGCATCGCGCCGAAGAACACGCGCGCGCCGTCCTCGCTCCATTGCAGCGGCGCACGATCGCTGATCACCCAATCCGTCGGGAACCCGCTGCTCTCGGCGGTGAGCGTCACCGGCGCGAGGTGCGGATCGCGCATCGACGCATGCACGTCGGGCACGACGACGAGCGCGTTCGCACGCTCGCGCATCTTCGGCACCTCGTCGCCTTCGAGCACGGCCACGCCGGTGCCCGCGTCGTTCCAGGCCAGCCGGCTGAAAATCCGCGCGCCGTTGTCGAGCGCACGCGTGCTGCCCTGAGCGAGATCGATCACGAACAAGCCGTTGCCGTCGCGCACCGAAGCGTCGACCGTATACGCGAGCAGCTCGCCGGCACGATTGAACGCGGCGTCCGCGACGCTGCCGAGGAACTGGCTGCGGCCCGCGGATATATCGTAGAGGATGGCATCCGTGCCGCGGCCGGCCGGCTCCGCGCCGCCCGCCCCGCCGCGGCCGCCGCCAAAGCCGCCGCGGCCACGAGCGCCGCCCGAAACTGGCCGGTTGCGCACGATGAGGAATTTCGAATCAGCGGAAAAGGCGCCGGACTGCATGTCGTGCCACGTCTGGGTCTTGCCCGTCGCCAGCTCGCGGAGCTCGACGCGGTGCAACGGACCCGACGCGCCGCCCCGGCCGCCGCGGCCGGCGTTCTCCGCCGGGATCGGCGGCAGTCCGCCGGGCGGTGAGCCGGCGCCCGCTGCGCCGGCACCGCCCCGTCCGCGGCCGCTTCGCGCGGGCTGCGAGTCGACCTCGTACACGATCCACTTTCCGTCGGGCGAAAACACCGGATTGGTCGCGCCGTCGATCGTGACGTCCTGCTTCGATTCGAGATTCCGAATGTGCAGCTCGGGCTTCGACTCCGCCGGCAGCACGTTGGTGAATCGATACACCCACGTCACCCAGTGGCCGTCGCTCGAGATCCGCTCGCCTTCGATGCTCCGCCAGCGCGAGTAATCGTCGGCGGTGAGCACCTTCTTCATATCCGGATCGGTTCGCGAGGCGCCGGCCTGCGCGACCGTCGGCCGCTGGGCGAAGGCGGCCGCTGGCGCAACGATGGTCGCGAGCGCGAGCGCGGCGACCGTTGCGGTCAGCGCGGTGGTGACGGGGCGTGCGGCACGCACACGCACGGCGGAGAGGAGACGGGAGGTTGAGTACATGCGCGACACGGTTCTCTCGAGGCGAGGGGGACGGGGCTCCAACTTACCTCGCGGACCAGGGCTTCGCATCTGCCCCGAGCGGCCGTGGCGCTAGATCCGCGTCGGCGCTCCCCGCCCGCTCCGGTGCACCAGTGCGGCGATGATGGCCGACGCATCATCGATCGACACGCGCCCCGTGTTGACTTGCAGATCGTACAGCAAGGGACTGTACCAGTCCTGATGGAAATGTCGCTGCATGTACGCCTGCCGATCGTGATCCGCCCGCCGCAGCATCGTGTTCGCCGCCGCGGAATCGACTTGCATCCGAGCCATGATCCGCCGCACGCGACTCGCCGGCGGGGCGACGACGCGCACATGCATTGCGTCGCCGCGGCCGCCGAGGATGCACTGCGCGCCGTGCCCGACAACGATCAACGGCAGATCGTTCGCCGCTTCCTTGATCACGCGCGTGCTCGCCGCGGCAATGACGTCGTGACTCGGCAGATCGCCCGTTGGCGGAAACGAATAGAGATCCGGCTGCGGAATGATGAGCACCGTCGCAATGCGCTGCAGCAACGTCGGCGGATGCTCGTCGAAGCGCGCGATGGTCGCGTCATCCAGTCGCAAGCGCTCGGCCACGCGATGCACCAGATCCTGATCGAGCACCGGCCAGCCAAGCTCCGCGCCCAGTGTGCGCGCGAGATCACTTCCGCCGGCGCCAAACTCCCGGCTGACCGTGACGAGCTTGCATTCGGAAACGTGCATCAGCACTCCGTGCGATCGTACCGCAAGGTATGCCGCTGGACTGCGGCCGCGCTATGCGCCGGCCGTGATCGTGTAGGTCACCACGCGCGTGTCCTCGCTCACGACGCCGGCATCCGGCGCCGCGTCGAGCTGGTACGTGAGCGACAATCCGCTCGCGCGCACGCGGCTGATCGACGTGACGAGATCCACCGGCGTGGTGCCGAGCGGCTGCAGTCCGGCGGTCGAAGCGCCCTGCGGCGCGCCAAGATCCACCGAGAGGGTGACGCCTTGCGGCATCGCGGCGCTCAGGCTCGCGCTGATCTTGGCATTCGTCTGGTTCGTCGTCACCGCAAAGCTGTTGTCGGAAGAGACAGCACTCGCCGGCGCGCTGCCAGCCGTCGCCATGGTCACGGACAACGAAGGCGTGCCGCTCACGCCGATGCGGTTGATCGCGTTCACCTGAAAGTGCACGACCTGCGTTGCGGTTTGAGCCGACGCCGGCAGGAGTGCGCCGAACGTCAGGATCGAGAGAGCAGCAAGTGTTTGACGCATGATCAGCCCGGGATACGAACGGTTCGTGACTCGAAAGTCGACGTCCGGCGTCGGACGGGCCTTATCAGATGCAAGAATGGTTCCTGCCGAGCCCAACCGCAAGCGCCCCAATTGGGGGCTTGGCGGCACACCGCGTGCGGGCTGCCGCTTTCATGATTGCGCGCTTCCAGAACCGCCCCGATGCCGGCCGTCGCCTCGCCGCCGAGCTTGCGGCGTACGCCCATCGCCCGGACGTCATCGTGCTGGCGCTGCCGCGCGGCGGCGTGCCCGTCGGCTACGAAGTCGCGCGCGGGCTCGACGCGTCGCTGGATGTGTTCGTCGTGCGCAAGCTGGGACTGCCGTGGCAGGAGGAGCTGGCGATGGGCGCGCTGGCGAGCGGCGGCGTGCGCATCCTCGACGAGAATCTCATCCGCATCGCGCACGTGAGCGCGGAGGATCTGCGTCGTGTTACGGAAGTGGAACAGGCGGAGTTGGCGCGCCGGGAGCGGCAGTATCGCGGCGAGCGGCCGTTCCCCGATATCGCCGGCAAAACGGTCATTCTCGTCGACGACGGTCTGGCAACCGGCTCGACGATGCGCGCCGCCGTCGCCGCGCTGCGGCTCGAGCAGCCGGCGCGCATCGTCGTCGCCGTGCCGGTGGCGGCACCGGAGACCTGTGCCGCGTTCCGAGACGTGGCCGACGAAATCGTCTGCGCGGAAACGCCCGAACCGTTTCACGCCGTCGGCTTGTGGTATGAGGATTTTTCGCAGACGAGCGACACGGAAGTGCACGAGCTGCTCGAGCGCGCGCGCCGTGCCCGTCTCGCGCACGCGGAGGCATGAATGCCGAACCAACCGCTGTCGTTCGACGACGATCGCCTGGAGCGCACGATCTCGATTCCAGCCGGACACGTCACATTGGAAGGCACGCTTGGCGTGCCGTCGCGGCCGACGGGTGTGGTCCTGGTCGCGCACGGAAGCGGCAGCAGCCGATTCAGTCCGCGCAATCGTTACGTCGCGCGCGCATTTCGCGACGCCGGTTTGGCGACATTGCTCCTCGATCTGCTGTCGCGCGGCGAGGAAGAAGTCGATGAGATCACGCGCCACCATCGATTCGATATTCCCATGCTCGCCGACCGGCTCGTGGTCGCGATCGATTGGCTGACGAGCAACGACCAGACGCACGATCTGCCGGTGGGCCTCTTTGGTGCGAGCACGGGCGGCGGCGCGGCGCTCGTCGCCGCGGCGCAACGGCCGGCGCGCGTGAGTGCCGTGGTATCGCGCGGCGGCCGACCCGATCTCGCGGCGGATGCCCTGCCGCGCGTCGAAGCGCCGACACTGCTGATCGTCGGCGGGCGTGATGCCGTGGTGATCGACCTCAACGAGCAGGCCCGCGACCGGATGCGCGCCGAGGTACAGATCGAGATCGTGGACGGCGCCACGCACCTGTTCGAGGAGCCCGGCGCACTGGAAGAAGTCGCTCGGCTGGCGCGCGACTGGTTCCTGTCGCACCTGCATCATGCTGTGCGCGCGGCCGACGGCTCAACACCCTGAAAGTTCGGCACCTCGTAATTCGGTGCGCCGAATACGGTTGGATTGCTTTGGGGCCACGGATTTTGCGGAAACCGGCGAACGAGGCGCCAGTTTCGACCGCGCGGCGCCGGCTCCATCACAGGAAGATGGAAAGGGGTCGCGGAGCACTGCGGAGAACTGCGGAGAACTGCGGAGGTGCGTTGCCGGGAAGTGTTGACGAATGATGAACAGCCCTCCCGCCGCACATGACACACGACATTCTCGGCGTTCTCGGAAGTGGCATCGCTGATCGGCGATGGCTTCCTCGGCCCCTCACAATCCAAGCCTTCTCAGAAGTGCTCCGCCGTGCTCCGCCGCTTCGCGACGCTCTCCGGAGAAGCGATGCGGACCAAGTCCCAACCGAATTGCGTTGCGCCGATCGGCGGCATGTTCACGATCAGACGTAGCGGACGAACGCCCCGACACACGCGCCATTCGAGATCTCGAATGATCAGCGCCGCCACTGTTCTGGCAACCGGGCGTTTCACCGTTTCTATCGCCAGCCGCACGGACAGCCGGTTCGACGAGTCCAGCGTCCGGAGGATGCTGGCGCTGAGAACCGCGTAACGCCTACGCCGCCCTCAACGCCCCCAGTGGATCGATCCGGCTCGCCCGCCCTGCCGGAATCCACACAGCGACCAGCGCGATCACCGCGAGCAGCACCGGCACGCCCACGAACACGACCGGGTCGCGCGACTGTACACCGAACAAGAGACTGCTCATGTAGCGCGAGAGTACGAACGCGGCGCCAAGCCCGAGGACCACGCCGGTAATCGCCAGGCGCATGCCCTGAAACACGACCATCCCGCGCACTCGGCCCGGCTCGGCGCCAAGCGCGAGCCGCACGCCGATCTCGCGCGTGCGTTGCTGCACCGCGTACGCCATCACCCCGTAGATGCCGATCGCCGCGAGCAGAAGCGCGGACGTCGCGAAGATCGTCATCAAGAGCGTGTTGAACTGGTTGCGCGAGGTCGACTTCGACACGATCTCGTCCATCGTCTGCACGTTCGACGGTGGAAGACCGGTCGCCTGGCGGAGCGTCGACTGAACCGACTGGCTGAGCGTCAGAGGCGGCACTTTGGTGCGGATCACCCACGACGTCGGCGACAGGCGCATGTTGAGCGCATTCGCCGCATCCGGCACCTGGCCCTGCGGAATGAACATCTTGGGCTGCGGATCCTGATTCAGCCCATCGTCGCGACTGTCGGCGACGATGCCGATGATCTGGCGATCCGGTTCGTCGGCGAACTCCTTCATGATCCCGCGGCCAATCGTCAGCCGATCGCTGAGCGGATCGCCCGTCTTCCAGAACTGCTTCGCCATCGCTTCGTTGATGATGACGACCGGCGGGGCGCCCTTCGTGTCCTGATCGGTGAATGCGCGGCCGCGAAGCACCGGAATCTTGAACACGGCAAAGTAGCCGGGCGACACCGTCACCCAGTCGCCGCCACCGAGCCACGGACCGTTTCCACTCGGCTTGCCGACGATGTTGAACGGCAGCCCGTAGCCGCCCTGGAGTGGCACACAGCACGCGGCGCTCGCAACCTCGACGCCGGGCAGCGCGTTCAGCCGCTCGACGCCTTGTTTGAGCGCCTGGTCCACCGCGGCCGACGTTGCATATCGATCGCCGGTGAATGCCATGTTCATGACCAGCACATTGTGCGGATCGAAGCCGGGTGATACCGCATGCAGCGCCATTGACGTGCGGATCAGCAGCCCCGATCCGACGACGAGCGTGAGCGCCAGCGCGATCTCGACGACGACGAGCGTGGAGCGAAGCACATTGCGTCCGCCGCCGGCCGATCCGGACGATTCGCGCAGCGCGCCGCTCAGATCTTCGCGCACGGCGTGAAGCGCGGGCACGACGCCGAACAGCAGGCCGGTGCCGATCGACACGACGGCCGTGAATACGAGCACGCGCCAATCGAGGTGCACGAACGAGCCGCCTTCGCCCACGCGCGGCAAGCCGGCCGTGTTGATCGAGAGCAGCCAGCGGATGCCGATGACGCCGAGCGCGAGCCCGAGCACGCCGCCCATGATCGCGAGCAGCACGCTTTCCGTCATCAGCTGGCGAACGATGCGGCCGCGCCCCGCGCCGATGGCGGCGCGAATCGCCATTTCGCGTTTTCTAACGGTGGCGCGGACGAGCAGCAGGTTGGCGACGTTGGCGCAGGCAATGAGCAGCACGCCGGCGACTGCGGCGAACAGAATCGTGAACAGCGTCTTCGAGTTCCGGACGAATACGGCCTGGAGGCCGTCGACCGTAAAGGTCTGATTCGGACCCAGGGAGTTCGGGAACCGCGCTTTGTACTCGGCAGCCGAAGCGGTGAGCTTGCTCTTGGCTTGCGCAATCGTCACCCCGGGCGCGAGCCGACCGGCCACGGCGAAGTAGTGACCCTGATCGTTGGTGTTCGGATCGAGCTGGAACGGTGTCCAGACGTCTGGCGCTGGGCCGAACTCGGACGGATCGAAGCTCTGGCCGATCACCCCGACCACGGTGTATGGCTCGCCGCTCAGCGAGATCGTCTTGCCGACGATCGACGGATCGCCACCGAACCGGCGCTTCCACCAGCCGTACGAGATGACGGCCACTCGTGGACCGTTGGGCCGATCTTCGTCCGCGGTGAACGTACGCCCGATGGCCGCCTTGGCGCCAAACAGTCGAAAGTAGGCTTCGCTCACCTGGCCGGACTTCAGCTGTTCGGGCGTATCGCCGCCAGTGAAGTTCACGATGCCTGACCGAAACGCCGCCACGTCCTGTGCGACGGCCGCCTGCCGCTGGTAGTGCGCGAATTCCGCTGGAGAGGCGCCGGTGCTGGTGCGGCCGCGTGCACTCTCCTCGAACACGATGATCCGGTCCGCATTGGGATATGCGAACGGACGCAGCAGACTGGCATTGATGACCGAGAACACCGCGGTCGTCGCTCCGATGCCGAGCGCGAGGGCCGCAACGGCGGCGATGGTGAAGGCGCGCTGCTGGCCGAACATGCGCAGCGAGTACTTGATGTCCTGAATGATCTGGTCCATGCGTTGGCAAGTAGGATGAACGCTGGGAATGCCTCAAACGCCGTACGGCGCAGCGACCGTACGGGTTTCCACCACGATACCGGCGACGCGCGGTGGCGATTGTACTGATTCTGTCAGTTCTGGCCGGCGCCGGGTTGCCTCGGTGCCGTCGTTGTGACGGCTCGGCGCTCGATTAGCTTGCATCACATGATCGTGACGATGCGCGGCTCGGCGAACCTGTGCTGGTGGTGGCTCTCGACCTGAGCGGCCACGAGCTTCGTCACGCACATCTGCATGACTCCGGCGGGCCGTTCACACGAACGGGCCGCCTTTTTTTCGTCCATTTCCGACCATGCCATCCACCGAGACCATTCTCACCGGCGACCGTCCCACGGGGCCACTGCACCTGGGCCACTACGCCGGCTCACTCGCCAATCGCGTGCGGCTGCAGCACGAGCACCATCAGACCATTCTCATTGCCGATCTCCAGGCGCTCACCGACAACGCCGGCCGGGCGGCCGACGTGCGTCGACACGTACGCGACGTCGTCCTCGATTATCTCGCCGTCGGCATCGACCCGAGCGTCACGACGATCGCGCTGCAATCGGCGATGCCCGAGCTGGCCGAGCTCACGGTGTTGTACCTCAACCTCGTCACCGTCGCGCGGCTCGAGCGCAATCCCACGGTGAAGACGGAGATCGAGCTGCGCGGGTTCGCGCGCGACATTCCCGCGGGATTCCTCACCTACCCGGTGAGCCAGGCCGCCGACATCACCGGCGCCCGCGCGACGCTCGTCCCGGTCGGCGACGATCAGGTGCCGATGATCGAGCAGACGAACGAGATCGTACGCCGCCTGGCGCACATCGCCGGGCGCCCGGTGCTCGCCGAGTGTCGTGCGCTGCTCTCGAACACGCCGCGCCTACCGGGCATCGACGGCCGCAAGGCCAGCAAATCGCTCGGCAACGCGATCGCGCTGTCAGCGTCGCCGGACGAGATTCGCGATGCCGTGCGGGCGATGTTCACCGATCCCGCGCACCTGCGCGCCGCCGACCCCGGTCGCGTGGAGGGCAACGTCGTCTTCGCGCACCTGCGTGCGTTCGATCCGGACCAGCCAGCGGTGGCCGAGCTCGAGGCGCACTACCGTCGCGGCGGTCTGGGCGACGCAACGGTGAAGCGTCGGCTGGAGGACATCCTGCAAGCGCTGCTCGCGCCCATTCGCGAACGACGCGAGGCGGCAGCGCGGAATCTCGCGTCCGTCGACGAGATCGTGCGTGGCGGAACGGCGCGCGCCAGGGTCGTGGCGGCGGGCGTGTTGGACGACGTGCGGCAGGCGTTTGCGCTGGAGCGGTGGAGCGCTGGAACGCTGGAACGCTGGAGCGCTTGACGGTCCATGCGCGGACGCTCAGCCGAGCTGCCCGATCTCCGCGCTCGAGAGCTCCAGCGTCGCCGCGGCGAGATTCTCCTTCAGGTGCTCGAGCGACAACGTACCGGGAATCGGCAGCATCGCCGGCGAGCGCGCGAGCAACCATGCCAGCATCAGCTGCGCGGGCGTGGCGTGGTGTCGTTTCGCGATCTCCTTCACCGCGCCGCTCGGCTCCGCCTTCAGCGGAAAGAACGGCAGGAATGCGATCTGTTCGCGCTCGCAGTAGTCCACGACGTCGTCGTACTTTCGTTCTTCGAGGTTGTAGTGATTCTGCACCGCCGCGATCGGTACCACCTTCCGCGCGCGCTCGATCGTCGGGATGTCGACCTCGGAGATGCCGACCTGCTCGATCTGCCCGCGATCGACGTACTCCTTGATCGCGCCGAGTGATTCCTCGATGGGCACGTTCGGATCGACGCGATGCAGGTAATACAGCGCGATGCGATCTGTTTGCAGGCTCTTCAGACTTTGCTCGATCTCGCGCCGCAGCACCTCCGGCGTGCCCGGGCTGCCGTAGCCGAAATGACCACCCTTCGTCGCGACGATCACGCCCTCCGGCACCGGCGAGAGCGCGCGGCCGATGGCCTGCTCGCTCTCGCCCTTCGTGTATAGATGCGCCGTGTCGATCATCTGCACGCCGGCGTCCACCGCCGCGCGAATGAACGCGACGCTCTCCGGCGTGTTCTTGAGCCGATTCGTGCCGAGCCCGATGCGCGCGACGCGGCGGCCGCCAAGCGAAACGGAGCGCTGCATCACTGCTGCCCGCCCGCCGACGGCGACGTGTACACGACTTTGCCGCCGACGATCGTGTACAACACCTTCGTGCCGAGGATCGAATCGGGCGGCACCGTCATGATGTCTCGCGACAGCACGGCGATGTCCGCCCATTTGCCCGGCGTGAGCGAGCCATTCTCCTTCTCCTGGAATGCGACGAACGCGCCATTGGTCGTGTACGTCTGCAGCGCCTGCTCGCGCGACAACTTCTGATCGGGGAAGAATGCGGAATCGGTACCCACCGCATCGCGCGTCACGCTGCAGTGGAACGAGGCGATCGGGCTGATGTCCTCGACCGGCACGTCGGTGCCGTTCGTCACCACCGCACCGGTCTTCCAGAGCTTCTGCCAGACGTACGCGCCCTCTTCGGCGCGCTGGCGTCCGAGCCGCGGCAGCACGTACGGTGCGTCCGAGCACTCGTGAATCGCTTGCATGCTCGCGACCACGCCCATCTGGCCAAAGCGCGGAATGTCGCTCGGATTGAGGTGCTGCGCGTGCTCGATGCGCCAGCGCAGCGTGTCGCTCTTTACATGATGCTCGTTGAAGACCTGTTCATAGGTGTCGAGCGTCTCGCGGTTGGCGCGGTCGCCGATGGCGTGCACCGAGATCTGAAACCCGTTCGCCAGCCCCAGCTCGGCGATCTGCTTGATGCGCGGCATCGTGGTGACGTTGAGACCGGTGTTCGTCGGATCGTCGTCGTACGGCTTGAGCATCCACGCGCTGCGCGAGCCCAGCGCGCCGTCCGCTGTGATCTCGCCGATCGCGCGCACCGTCAGGTGCCCGTTGCCGTAGTCGATCATGCGATGCGCCTTCAGCGCGTTCACGTTGTCCGGCCGGACCTCGCCCGCACTCACCAGGATGTACAGCCGCATCGGGACGTCATTGTCGTCGACCATCTTCTTGATGCCGTCGATGGTTGCAAACGACTCGCCCATGTCCTGGAACGTGGTGACGCCGTTCTCGAGCGCGTTCTGCACGGCGCGATGTACGTCGTTCGTGAAGTCCGTCTGCCGCTCTTCGGGCGTACGCTGGCCGAGGCTCTTCGAGAGCGCGCGGCGGATGAGTCCCTGCGCGCCGTCGACGAACACACCGGTCGGCTTGCCGGTTTCGTCCTTGATGATTTCGCCGCCGGGCGGGTTCGGCGTGTTTGGGCCGACGCCGGCCAGCTTCATCGCCGCGTCATTCGCGATCAGCGCATGGCCGCTCGCGTGGCCGAGCACGACGGGATTGTTCGGCGCGGCCGTGTTGAGCAGATCGTTCGTTTGAAAACCCTTCACGACGCGACCGGGCGAGCGATTCCACTTTTCCTGGTGCCACCCGCGCCCCTGAATCCAGGCGCCCGGCTTGGCCGTCTTCGCTGCCGTCGCGACCATCGCCACGATGTCCTGCCAGGTCGGAACGCCCATGAGCTTGAGCTCCGCGAGCGACGCACCGAGCTCCGTGAAATGACCGTGCGATTCGTTGAAGCCCGGGATCGCCAGATTGCCGTGCAGATCGATCACCTTGGTGTTCGGCCCGACGTACTTCTGGATGTCGGCATCGGAACCGACGGCGGTCACACGGTCGCCGGTGATCGCGACGGCCTGTCCCTGCGGGTTGGCCGAATCCATCGTCACGATCTTGCCGTGTTCCAGCACGAGATCGGCGGGAGCGGCCGTGGAGGGCGACTTCGCGGCGCAGGCAGCGGCGAGCGTACAAGCGACGGCGGCGATTGACGCGAGAGCGAAGTGACGGGGAGCGGGTTTCATGGTAGAGGCGAGAGGCGGGAGGACAGAGGCGAGGCGCGTGCACGGTCCTGGCAGCGCAACCTGGCTCGAAGTTCGAGATTCGACCGGCAGAATGCCAGTGGTGGCAGGAAGCGTTGGCCGGCGATAATCTCGAAGGACCGGATTACCAGGACCATTCTCATGACTCGCATCGCTGGCCGCGCCGCCATCGCGCTCGCCTCCGTCCTCCTGCCTCTCTCGCGTGTCCAGGCCCAACGCGCCATTCCCGGCCTCGACGCCGCGGCCATGGACACCACGGTGCGTCCGGGCAACGACTTCTACCAGTATGCCAACGGCAACTGGGACAAGCACACGAAGATTCCGCCCGAGCTGAGCAGCTACGGCGCGTTCAACATCGCGGCAAAGCAGGCCGACGCCCAGGTGACGCGCATCGTCTATCGCGCCGCCGCGGCGCACGCCGCCGCCGGAACCGACGAGCGGAAGCTGGCGGATTTCTATCAGGCATTTCGGGACACGGCGACCATCGCCGCGCGCGGCACGACGCCCATTCGCCCGCTGCTCGATTCCATCGCCGCGATCCCGAACAAGCGGGCACTCGCGGACTTCCTCGGCGCGCACCTTCGCGCCGACGTCGATCCGATCAACACCGCGGTGATCCACACCGACAATCCGTTCGGCTTGTGGGTGGCGCAGGATTTCAATCATCCCACGCGCAACGTTGCCGCGCTGCTCCAGGGCGGCATCGAGATGCCGGACCGGAGCTATTATCTCGACCAGTCGGCGAAGATGCAGGCCATCCGGAAGGCCTACCGCGCCCACGTGGCCCGGATGCTGACGCTCGCCGGCGTACGGAATGCGCCATCCGAGGCCGACGCGATCGTCGCGCTCGAGACGCGCATCGCGACCGTCCACTGGAAGCTGGAGGACAGCGAAGATCCGTCGAAGGGCAACAACCACTGGGCTCGCGCCGACTTCGCGCGCAAGGCGCCGGGCCTCGACTGGAACGATTTCTTTGCCGCGGCACGATTGTCCAATGAGGATTCTCTGGTTGCGTGGCAGCCGAGCGCGATCATCGGCATCTCGGCCCTGGTGGCGAGCGCGCCGTTGTCGTCGTGGAAGGATCTGCTCGCCTATCACGCCATCGAGGATCATGCGGCCGTGCTGCCGTCGGCCTTCGACCGCGAAGCGTTCGCCTTCTTCGGCAAGACGATGAGCGGCGCCGAAGCGCAGGACACGCGCGACAAACGTGCGATCGCCGCGACGAGCGATGCACTGGGCTTCATCGTCGGCAAGGAGTACGCGCAGAGCTACTTTCCGCCGGCGGCCAAGGCGAGCGCGCAGCGCATGGTGGCCGGCTTGATCGCCGCGTACCAGCACCGGATCGACGCCCTGAGCTGGATGGCGCCGTCGACCAAGGCCGAGGCGAAGGCGAAGCTCCGCACGCTGCGTGTGAGCATCGGCTATCCGGATACCTGGCCGAGCTACGACGGACTCACCGTGTCAGCCACCGATGCATATGGAAACGCCGATCGGGTGATCGCGTTCACGTACGCGAAGAGCATCGCCGATCTGCGAGAACCGGTGGATCGCAGCATGTGGGTGATGACGCCACAGACGGTGAACGCCGTGAACATGCCGGCGATGAACGCGCTCAACTTCCCCGCCGCCATCCTGCAGCCGCCCTTCTTCGACGCGAAGCGCAGCGATGCGATGAACTACGGCGGCATCGGCGCGGTGATCGGCCACGAGATCAGCCACAGCTTCGACAATCTCGGGGCCGCATTCGACTCGCAGGGTCGGATGCGCAACTGGTGGACGCCGTCCGATTTCGCGCATTTCAAGGCGTCGACGCACGCGCTGGCGCTGCAGTACGACGCGTATCATCCGCTCCCGGACCTCGCGATCAACGGCCAGCAGACGTTGAGCGAAAACATCGCCGATCTCGCGGGGCTCACCGCGGCCTATGACGCGCTGCATGCCTCACTTGGCGGCAGGCCCGCGCCGATGGTCGGCGGACTCACCGGCGATCAGCAGTTGTTTCTGAGCTGGGCGCAGATCTGGCGCACGAAGTTTCGCGAGCCGGCGCTGCGGCGGCAGATTCTCACGAACGGACATTCCCCGGGACCGTGGCGCGCGCTCACCGTGCGCAACCTCGACCCCTGGTATGCGGCGTTCGATGTGAAACCGGGGGAGAAGCTGTATCTGACGCCGAGTCAGCGCGTGCGGATCTGGTAATCGCGTTACCAGAGACACTCGCGTGAGCTCAGTTTGGCTCGTCGCCGTCAGCGTCCGACGTGGGTCGCCGCCATGATGGCGGCGATTGTTTCTGCGACTCCGCCAATCGTCACGAGGCACAAGCCCCAGATCCCGAGCCGAAACGCCCGAGCGCGGTCCACCGCGTCCGCGTCGGCGTGCAGGGATTCGGCTCGATGAACCGCGTGCGCATGATCAGCGTCGATGCGGGCGAGGTCGGCGCTGTGCTCCCCGGTCGATCGTTCACCCCCGGCATCGACAAGCGATTGCGCGTTCGCCTCGCGATGCTCGTCCGCAACTTCGAGGCGGGTGGCGAGGCGTACGTTCCGAAGCACCCGAGCGGGGCCGCGCAAAACGTCGTAGGCAAGGAGCGCCGCGCCCGCGGTAGTGAGTGCCGGTCCGGCAACCGACAGGACGATCTCGGCGCTCACCCCGCGGCGACGTCGGCCGGGGGTGCGCTGGAGTTCGATAGCCGCAGTTGAATCGTGAACGACGATCCGGCTCCCACTTCACTCTGGACCCCCAGCCGGCCGCCCATCTGTGCGACCAGTGCATGAGAGATCGCTAAACCCAGCCCAATGCCCGGCAAAGCCGCGGTGCCCTCGCTGCGATAATACGCCTCGAAGATGGAATCCCGTTCGGCGGCGGCGATCCCGGGTCCGCTGTCGGTGACGCGAATCTCACCCCACTCCGTTTCGTCGGCGCGGAACGTCCGAGTGGAAACGGTGATTGTGCCATCGACGGGCGTGAACTTGACCGCGTTGCCGATCAGATTGACGAGCACCTGCCGGGTGCGAGCCGCGTCCCCCCGCGCGGACACGCCGCGGCCGGGTGCCAGGCGCAGCGTCTGCTGTTTGGCGTACGAGGCCGGCGTCAACATGTCCACCGCCGCGCATGCGACCTCCCGCAGATCGACAACTTCCTCACGAACCCGCATCACACCCGCGCTGAGTCGAGCCATGTCCATCACGTTGTCGAGCAGCGACAGCAGATGCTGTCCGCTCATCCGCACCCGCGCCAGTGCTCCGCGCTGCTTGTCGTTGATCGGCCCATAGAGGCCGTCCTCGAGAATCGTGCAGTAGCCGTCGATCGCGCCGAGCGGGCTCCGAATGTCGTGCGCGAGCGTCGACAGGGCGCGATCCTTGGCATTCGTCGCGCCTTCGCTGGCCCGCAACCGGCTCTCCAGCTCCGGCCGCACTTCCTCGCTCACCCGCGCGTTCTCGAGCGCCACGGCGGCCTGGTCGGCCAGCGCCGAGAACAGCCATTCGTCGGAATCGGTACACAGGCGGCCAAGCGCGGCAGCAAGCAGCCCGGTCACCGTTCCGCCGACGACCAACGGAACGGCGATGAAGCAATCATCCGGAACGGCGAACAGCCCTTGAAGCCGTCCAATGATCTCGTCGCTCAACGGCGCGCGAAACCGCGTCACGCGCTCTTCATCGATGCCGTGCGCCGCCCGAACCTGCAGCTGCCCGTCTCCGTCGTTGAGCATGACGACCGTGCCACTCGCGCCGAGCAGATCGGCGCCGCGCGTGGCCGTGAGGCGTGCGACCTCGTCGAAGGATGTCGTGTACGTGAACGCCCGGTTGATGTCCGACAGTTTTCGAAGTTGCTCGAATTTCCCGTCGGCCAGGTCGAACGCGGCAATCGCGCTCATTCCAGCACGGCGAGGCCGGCGGAGCTGATCTCGACTTCGCGAACACGCCTGTCGTGCGCGCTGCCGCGCGTCTTGAGTACCCGGACCGTGCGGCGGGTTCGTTCGTCGCCGTCGACCGCGAGCAGCAGCACGTTGTCCGACAGATAGCTCATGGCATTCTGCATCCCGTTTCCCGCAACGGTGTTGCCGATGGTCTCGAAGTTCAGAATGCTGGTGATGCCGCTGACCGCGAAGTGCTGCACGAGTGCGTACAGGTAATCGTGCAGACGTTGCGGATCGGTGGCAGCGCTCGCGAGATCGCCGAGCGCATCGATCACGAGGCGGCGAATCCGTCCCTGCTGAATTCGGCGAAACATGTCGACGATGATGCTGTCGATCTGCAGCTCGACCGGCGACGCATACACGAGATCGAGTCCCTGAGCTTGGGCCAGGTCGGGATCGGCGCCAAGGTTCCGAATCGTTCGCATGAGCTGGGACGGGTTTTCCTGAAAGTTCATGTACAGACTCGGCTCGCCCTGCCGCGCGCCTTCCAGCGCGAACTGCAAGCCAATCGTGGTCTTGCCGGCGCCCGATGGACCGGCGAGCAGCGTGGTGGTTCCGCGCCACACGCCGCCGTCGAGCATCGCGTCGAGACCGGTCACGCCGGTCGAGATGCGTTCGCTCGCCGGTTCGTATCCTTCAGGAAGCCGCGGGCTGACCAATCGTGGATAGATGTCGAGCCCCGCGCTGGTGATGCGGAAGGCATGTGCGCCCTCGAGATATCTGCTGCCGCGGAGCTTGTAGACGCGGAAGTATCGCTCGTCACGGTTGCCGAGGCGGCGGCGCGACATCTCGACGATGCCGTCGGCGACGGCAAATTCGGGATAGAGCAGAATGTCCTCCTCCGTGTATTCGCCAAGGAGGAACGCGGTCGTGCCGTACGCCGTGAGCAGTGCGGTCATCTCATAGACCATCCGGCGCCGGTCGGCGACGGACTGTGCGAGATCGTGCACGGCCTTGAACGAATCGATTACGATGACCTTGGGCGACAGCGTCGTGATCGCCTGCTTCAGCAGCGGGATCAGCGCGTCGGGGCCGCTCTTGGCCAGCTCGCCGCCGACATCCTCGAAGACGACCTGGGTTCCGAGCTTGTCTTCATCAAAGAACTGGAATCCCTGCAGGTAGCGGACGACCTTGGCGAGCGGCTCGGAGAGCGTCGTGAAATACAGGATCGGCCGATCGTCGGTCGCGTTCTCGAAGATCAGCTGCTCGGCGAAAATCGTCTTGCCCGAGCCCGGGTGTCCCATGATGATGTTGATGGAATTCGCCGGGAAGCCGCCGCCGAGGATGTAGTCGGCTTCCGGGTTGCCGGAGGTCAGCCGCTCGGTGGTGTCCACCACGGGCGCGCGCGTGTGCGCCCGGCGGTTCGTGACCACTGGCGTCAAGGTCGTTATCGGTGTCGTCATCGCGCAGCCAGCATGGCGTTGGCGTTCATCTTCACTCCGTTGATCGCGGCAAGAAAGGTCGACTCCACCAGCGGTTTGCGCAGAAAGGCAGCCGCGCCGGCGTCCTGCGCGCGCGCCGCGGCGGCGAGAATACTGAAGACGATCACGGGCACGTCACCCACGGAGGCGTCGTTCCGAACCATCCGGCACAGCGTCAGCCCGTCGATCTTTGGAATCAGAATTTCGGTGATCAGCAGCGCCGGCGCGTCGAGCCGCACGCGATCGAGCGCGCACTGGCCGTCGTCGGCGAACTCCACGGCGAAGCCGGCGTTATTCAAGAAGATGAGTTGCAGTTCTCGAACGTTCCGATCGCGTTCCGCGATCAGGATTACCGGTCGGCCGCCGTCGTGCTGCATGCGCCCTCCTCCATCGACCCGCCGAGGTGGCCGAAGTACGCTTCGACACACCAGAGGATCACGCGCCGGATGACGGCTTGCTGCTCCATCGGCGATGTCGCCTTCGCCTTCTCGATCAATTCCGTGAGCGTCAGAATGACGCGCCCGGGCGAGGTTCCGGCCTGATGCTCCTCCCTGACGTACGTCCACACGCCGCGGCGAAGCATCGATTCGTCGACCGGCCGGGCAGCGAGCGCGGCGCAGATGACCGACTCGAGGTCCTGGGTATCCTCCACCTGAGCAAGGGTGCGCGTGGGAGCGCGTGGCGCTGACGGTCGATCCATGGAGCCTCCGGATACGTCGGGAGCAGGCTGACCAGGAATGGCTCGAGGCGGACCGCGCGCATGGAGCGCGATGAGGAGCGCCGAAAGGGGGCAGCCAGAGGCTGCTCGCCAGCTACATTGTAATCTAATCGATGACCCGCGTTGCCGCGCGGCCGCCCGCGATCGATGTCCCGGACGAACTTTCGGTCGCATTCAGGGATAGCCAGTGAGCGCGACCCGCGCGTGCCTCGCCTACACGCTGCCGAACCTCAGAAGAATCCACGCAATCGATGACGACTCCCTCGACTGCCAACTCCAACGCGGCCGACGTTCTTCCGACTTTCATCGAACAGGATTACTCGACTTACGACGCCGAAGCGCACGACGTCTGGCGCATCCTGTTCGAGCGACGCATGGCGACGCTGCGCGACACCGCGAGCCACGTCTACCTCGAGGGTGCCGCGCGAATCGGGCTCGAGCCCGATCGAGTTCCCGACCTTGCCGACGTGAACGCGCGACTCGCCGCGCGCACCGGCTGGGCCGCCGTCGGCGTTCAGGGATTCATTCCGGCCGCGCAGTTCTTTCGCTGTCTCGCCCAACGTCGCTTTCCCACGACGCTGTTCGTGCGGCCGCGCAGTCAGCTCGACTATCTCCCCGAGCCGGACATCTTCCACGATGTGTTCGGACACGTGCCGCTCCACTCCGATCCCGTGTTCGCCGACTTCCTGCAGCAATTCGGCGCGCTGGCGGCGGACGCCGGGAGCGGCGCCGAGACCACGGCGATGTCGCGCCTGTTCTGGTTCACGGTGGAATTCGGGCTCGTGCGCGAGAGCGGACGCGTGAAGGTGTACGGCAGCGGGCTCATTTCATCGCACGGCGACGCGGCCAACGCGCTCGGCCCGAACTGCGATCGGCGGCCGTTCTCGCTCGATGCCGTGCTCGCGGAGCCGTTCGAGATCGATCGCTTCCAGGACGTGTTGTTCGTCGTCGATTCGTTCGATCAGTTGTTCGACGCAGTCGAAACGCTGCGTCGGCGCCGTACTATCGCGACGCCAACGATTTGAGCTCCGACTGAACCCGGCGCCTCGGCGGATCAACCAGCCGAAGCGCGATCCTCACCGCGGTGGGCGAGCGACGGAACCAGCTCGCCCTTCGCGCTTTCCTCGACCGTGAGCTGGATGCCCTTCACTGTGTCGGAGGCAGCGGTGCGCACCGCCTTGCCCGCGTCCCTGCGCGAAAGCTCCGGCACCTTTGGCCGCTTGCGAACACCGTCCGCGGCCTCGACGCCAACGCCGTCGTGGTACACCATCGCGCCGCCGAGATAGGCGGAGAACGTCATCGCCGCAATGCCCATCAGGCCGAGTCCCAGGTATGCGGCACTCGGCTTTTCATCGCGCGATCGCTGTACCGCCATGGCACCGGCAATCGCGACCAATCCGAGGTTGAGCGTGCGGTGCGTCTGGAGCATGTCCATCGACGCGCCCTTGGCTTTCACCTCGGTTTGGGCCATCAATCCCGCGACGCCGGCAACCAGTCCGCTCGCCGCGGCGAGCGGCATTGTGCGGCGGCCAAGGTCGAGCAGGCTCTGATTTCCGGTCATGCGGCCGACCAGATCGGCGCCGATCGACAGCGGCAGCAACGCCAGCGGAAAGTGAACGAGCGAGGGATGAAGTTCGTGAAGTTTCATGGCCATCGTCGGAGCTCTCCAGGTCGGCTGCGTGCACGGTCCAGGTCGTCGTGCGACTGCGGTTCAGCTCTCAGAGAAGTGCAACAACCGCTCCGCGGCCAAGCAACAGTGGCCGGCGCTTCTAGCCCGGCGCAGGCGCCGGCAGCAGCTGGGCGGCGTATCCGTCAAAGAAGAGCTTTGCCAGCAGCTCACGTCGGCCGCGCACTCCCACCTTCTCCGACGCATGATCGAGATGGTCCTGGACGGTGTACGCCGAGATGGACATGCGCGCGGCGATCGCCTTGGTCGAGAACCCGCGCGCCACGAGCGACACGACTTCACGTTCCCGCGGTGAAAGTCCCCACAGCCGCGTGAGCAGCGGCGCAAGCTCGGCGCGCGTAAGCGGCGCGATCACGACGACGGAGTGCGTCCGCGCCATCTCGTCGGGCTCGGTGAGCGTCGCGCGAACCGTATACCAGCGTCCGGAACGTCCGGGCATCCGCAGCTCGGCCGCGTCACCGCCGCCGCGCCGCTGGCGCTCGATCAGACCGACGATGCTCCACGGCAGCTCCTCGGGCGAGAGCGCATCCACCGCGAGGTCAGCCACCTGCTCGGCGGCAGCGCTGGTGCGGTGAACGATACGATTGCGCCCGTCGACGAGGAGGACGCCGGGCATGGCCGGCGTCGGTGCGTCGGCAGAATTCGACAACTGCTCCGCGGTCGAGAGCAGCACCGCCGCGCGCAACCCGCGCGAGACGCATGGTGCAATGCGCCGCACCAGGGCGAGCTCGCGATCGCTGAAGTCGCTGCCGCGACGCTCGCGCAGCGCACACCAGAAGCCCCACGGCTCGTCGTCCACCGAGAACGCCGCGCGCATCTCGTAGCCGAAGCCGACCGACTCGATCGTCGCCGTGAACCGCGGCGAGGAATGGGCGAGCGTCACGTCGTTCGCGCGCGCGAGATCGATGATGTGCTCCGCTTCGCCAGTCGGATACAGCACCGTCAGGAACTGTCGTTTGAGCGCGAGTGGCGCGCCCTGACCGAGCACGTCGGTCATGAGCCCCGTGTCGGGATCGAGCATCGGAAAGAAGTAGGCCTCCGACGGCACCAGGCGCTCGAGCTGACGCGCCACGGTTCGCCGCAGCGTCATCGAATCGACGGGCGCACCGCAAACACGACGAATGCCGCGCAGAACGTCGCGCTCGAGCGAGGCAGTCCACGTCATCAGACCCCCCTGGAAAGTTGGGATACTCGGCCGTGTGATCGCGGGTGATCGTACCGGCGGCGCCATGCGGCGCCTCCATCCCTTCGATCATCTCACTACCCAGGAGTCAAATAATGCGCGTCCATCGGAGACAATCAATGTTTGCGGCTGGCAGTGTCGCGGCCGCTCTCATCCTCGGCGCAGGCGTTGCCGCGGCGCACTCGTCGGCCGATCCAACCATCGCGTCGATCAGGACGGCCACGGCGCGATATCGCGATCTGAAGAACGCGTTGGCCGACGGCTACATTCGCGATCCGATGAACATGTGCGTCACGTCCAAGGACGAAGGCCAACCCGAGTGGCTGGGCGCCATGGGCGTGCACTTCTTCCGGCCCGACCTGCTCGGCATCACGGGCACGAGCCCCCGCGTGAACGGCACCGGAACGCACACCGATTTCACCACGCCGGGAGTGCTGATCTACGAACCGCAATCGAACGGCTCGATGCGGTTGGTCGCGGTAGAGAACCTGGTATTCGAGAAGGCCTGGCGCGATGCCGGTCACACCCAGCCGCCGAGCTATAATGGCGACGCCTACTTCCACATGATCGACAATCCGGAGACGCCGGCCGACGAAGCGCACGGGTTTGCGCCACACTTCGAGCTGCACATCTGGACGGAGCTGCCGAATCCCGCCGGCCCGTTCATGGAATGGAATTCCAAGGCGACGTGTCGGTACCATCACGCCGCGCAGAGCAGCGGGACTAGTCCCACCGCCCGAGTTGCCGCTCGCGCGCCTCGAACCGGCGCGCCGCCCGGGCGGTGATGGCCAGCATCACGATCAAGAGCGCAGGGATCCCAGTCAGCACATACCACATTCATCACGCTCCTGTTGGACCGAGCAGGCTGCGGACCTTTTTGTGAGTATCGGCAGCGGCGGCGCAGTCCGTAGCAGCTTGCATCGCTCGAAGGGGTAGTTCGTCATGCCCGTCGTCGGCGTTCGACGCGGAGCGAGGTGACAGTCGCAGACGAAATCCGTACACGCTGAGTACAGCTCGCGTCGCCCCGACCGCGTAGTGTACGACAATGACCCGCGTCCTCGCCTTCCTGCTCGCGGCAGCCGGCGCCGTCGTCTCATGTGCGTCGCCCGCGCCCGCCTCGCATTACGGATTCGTCGCCCGACTCGGCACCGACACGCTCTCGGTGGAAAACGTGACGTGGCGCGGGAACCACGTGACCGTCGACGGCGTCGACCGATTCCCCCGCGTTCGGCGTCGGCACACCACGATCGACCTCGGCGACGACGGCGGCATCCGGCATCTCACGATGGACATCGAGACGCCGAGCGAGCCGGCGGACGAGCGCGAGCGCCACGTCGAGGCCACGGTCGGCGGCGATGCGGTGCACCTGGTGAAGACCGATCGCTCGGACACGGTGCGGCGCGACTTCAACACGCGCGGCGCCATCGTCGTTGCCCACGTGCCGCAGATGTACAGCCTGTACGACATCTACTTCACCGCGGCGCATCGCAACGCGCGGCCGGGGAGCACGGACGACACCGTGCACCTGCGGCAGTTCTATGTCGATCGCGAATTCGACAACTTTTCGATGCACAACGCGTCCGTGCGGCTGCGGGCGAGTGGTAAAGCGGAGATCTGGCACGACTGGCTCGCCGGAATCGGCGAGGCGCAGCTCGACTCGAGCGGACATATCGTCCACTACTCCGGTGCACGCACCACGTACAAGGTCGACGTCGTGCGAACGCCCGATACGGCCAACGTGAATGCGATCGCCGCATCCTTCAGCGCCGCGGAGGCGAAGAACGGCGGCGCGAAGCAGTTGAGCGTGCGAGACACCGCGCGGGCGACGATCGGCAGCGCGTCGCTCACGATCGACTACTCGCGCCCGTTGCGGCGCGGCCGCGTGCTGCTCGGCAACATCATTCCGTACGACCGCGTGTGGCGCACTGGCGCGAACGCCGCGACCCAGTTCTCGACGTCGGCGCCGATCGTGCTCGGCGGGCTCCACGTGCCGGCAGGGACCTACACGTTGTGGACCGTGCCGCGCCAGAACGGCGCGGCGGCGCTGATCGTCAACAGCCAGACCCGCCAGTGGGGCACGGAGTACAACGGCTCACTGGACCTCGGCACAACACCGCTGCGCACGACGACCGCCGCCGCGCCGCTGGAAGAGTTTACGATTTCGATCGTTCCGAACGGCGCGAATCACGCGATATTGCGATTGGAATGGGGAACGTTCCGGTGGACGGCTCCGATCACCGTCGGGCCGACGGCCGCCGGACGGGATGAGTGAATGCTGGCGCTCTACCGGGAGGCTTGAATGAGACTTCGTCGAACAGCACCGTGGTTCCTCGCGCTCACCGTCGTTGGCACGCTGGTCGTCGCGTGCTCCGACGGCTCGAATCCAACGGGCGGGCCGAATCCGTCACCGCTCGCCGGGCTCCGCGCCTCGAGCACGAACGACAGCAACACGACGCCGTCGCCGACCCAGCCGGCGACGCCGGGATCGTTTCGCGGCACGGTCATGGGTCACGCGGATTTCGCGCCGGGCACCGACACGCTGGCTGCGCTGCCGCGAATCGTCGGTGCGACGCTCGTCGCGTACGAGCAGGGACAGCCGACCAGCACCGACCCGGTCGGCGTCGGCGCCGAGGTGGCGCGGACGACGACCGATGCGAATGGCACGTTCCAGTTCCCGACGCTACCCGGCGGAACGTACGTCGTGACGATCACGCCGCCCGAGGCAAGCGCGTACCAGGGCGTGTGGGTGACGGCGACAGCGCACAGCCACAGCGCGGATTACGGGTGGTGGGTGGTGCTGCCGGTGAAGTGATCGCGCGGGCCGGGCGACGGTCGAGCTGATCGACCGTCGCGCGACCGTGTCGTTCACCGCGACGACGTCGTGCTCACCGCGCTCGGCGTCTTGTCGAAGTGCGTCCGGAACCACGAGAAGATCCGCGACCAGTGGTCCTGGAACTCGTCCGGCGTTCCGGCGCGGCCCGCGCCGTGGCCGGCGTGCGCGTACTGCACCCAGACGGCTTCCTTCCCCAACCGGCGCAGCGCGTAGTACATCTCGCGCTCGTTGGTGTACGGCACGTTCCAGTCATCCTTGCCCGTCAGCATCAAGAGCGGCGTCGTGATCCGGTCGGCTTCGAAGATCGCCGAATGCTGGATGTACTTCATCGGCGCTTCCCATAACGTCTGGCCGATGCGGTCCTGACCGTTCTCCGCCGCGCTGTAGTTGCGCGTGCCGATGCGCGGGCTGTCGCCAAGGAAGGAGATGAGGTCGACCTTGCCGGAGATGTTCACCGCCGCCTTGAACCGATCCGTCTGCGTGATGAGCAGATTCACGGCGTAGCCGCCGTAGCTCTGGCCTTCCACGCCGAGCTTCGTGCCGTCGACGAGGCCGCGCTGCTCGAGGCTGTTGATGCCGTCGGTCACACCCTTGACCCACGCTTCGCCGGGATAGCCGATGTGCAGATCCACGCTCGGATGGAACACGAACCAGCCCTGGCCGGCGAGCAGATTCATATTCTCGTTATACCCGTTGTCGAAGAACGTCTCGTACACTTCGGCGACGAGCGGGTATTTCTTCCCGGGCTGGTAGCCATACGGGTAGTACAACACGCCGTACAGCTTCTTGCCGTCCACGTCGAGGTAGCTCACCAGCTCCGAGTGCGACAGCGCCACGTTGGCGAGCTGCGGGTTGAGATTGGTCAGCGCGCGGGCACCGGCGAAATCGCCGGCGGTGGCCGCGTACACCTCGTTGGGCCGATCGCCGTTCGAGCGCTCGAACACGAACCGCGAGCCATCGTCCGACACGTGCCACGACGAGTACACGTTCGCGTCGCTCGCCAGCGGCGTCGCCTGCTTCGTCTCGAGATCGTAGCGCTCGATGCCGCGCGCCCAGTGGTCCTTCGCGGAGCCCGCGACGTAGAGATACCGACCGTCCTTGCTCCAGCTCTCGAAGCTGCGCGCCGGTCGCGCCGCGGTGTCGCTCTCGAATGCGTACGCGGTCGTGAGCGCGGCGGTGTGCGGATCGAGCAGGTGCCAACCGTCGCGCGTACTGACGAGCAGCGCGCCGCCATCGGGACGCCACGCAACTATGGAATAGGACGTGCGCGCGGTGTCGCGTGCCGCCGCCTCGCCACGCGCGGGGCGCGGGCGATAGCGCGCCGTGAGATTGCGCGCACTGTCTTCGTTCACGTAGCGCACGAACACGTTGCCGCGATCGGAATACGCGAACGCCGTCCCGTCCTCGTTCCATCTCGCCGCCACTCGGCGATCGACCGGCTTGAGCAGGGTGTCGACCTTTCCCGTCGCAACATCGACACGAAACACGCCCGACTCCGTGCCCGAGCGATTGTCGTACGACGTCT
>JAICKA010000088.1 GCA_025928185.1 Gemmatimonadaceae bacterium | reverse complement strand
GCAGCACCAGTCCTCGCCGTTCCCCACGCGCATCTGGCTGCCGCCGTTCGCCGATCCGGTGGGCCAGCGCGTGCCGCCGATCATCGCCAGCGAGGTGAACGCGATCGGCACGCGGATCGCCGAGGAGCTCGATGCGAACGGCCAGCCTGGCGCGGTGTCGCAGCTCGACGACTACGACGCCTGGTACCCGGGCTACATCGACTACATGCCGAACTACCAGAACATCGCGTCCTGGTGGACGGAGACGCAGGGCGGGAACTGCGCCGTGCCGCGCACGACGACGATCGACAGCCTGCCGCCCAATTATCGCGAGCTGCGGCCGACGTCACTCTACGTCGCGCCGTGGGCCGAAGGCACGTGGCACCTGCGCGACGCCATGGACTACATGGTGACGGCCGACATCGCGACGCTCAACTACGCGGCCAAGTTCAAGGACGAGCTGCTGTACAATCGCTATCAGGCCGCGCGCAACACGATCAACCAGTTCCGCACGAGCGCGCCGTACGCGTACATCATTCCGCAGCAGCAACACGATCCCGTTGCGCCAGCCGAATTGCTGCGCCGCATGGCGTTCATGGGCGTGCGCATCGATCAACTCGGCCGCGACATGAGCTACGGCGGTGCCACGTACCCCAAAGGCACGTGGGTCATTCCGATGGATCAGGAATACGCGCAGCTCGTTCGCGAGCTGTTCGAGCCGCAGAAGTATCCCGACCTCGGCGACGACCTTCCCTATGATGCGGCAGGATGGACGCTGCCATATCAGATGGATGTGAACGTCGTCGAGGGTGACACCCCGCTGACATCGGACTTCCGCGCGGCGCTCGTGCCGGTAAAGGGTAAGGCGACCGACTGGCACACCGCGCCAACCGAACCGTTCACCACCAACGCCGAAGCGGCCGGCATCGAGCCGCTGCCCGGTGGCATCACGGGTTCGGGCGATGTGGTGGAGCTCGATCCGGCGCAGAACAATTCGTTCCGACTGATCAATCGGGTGATCGCGGCCGCTGGAACGGTGCGGTACGCGGCGAATGCCGGCGGCAACGGTGCGCGCTATCTCGTCTCCAGCGTGGACAACGCGAAGCTCGATGCGTGGGCGAAGGAGCTGTCGGTGCGCGCGACGCGCACGAGTGCCGGCTCGGCCCCTGCGTCGGTCGCCGCTCCGACGCGCGTTGCGCTCGTGAAGATGTCGGCCGGCGACATCGACGAGGGCTGGACCGAGTGGCTGCTCGACACGCACGGCTACAAGTATTCGCTCATCAGCCCGGCGGATCTCCAGGCCGGCAATCTCGGATCGCGCTTCGACGTGGTCATCGTGGGATCGCAGAGCGTGGGGCCGCCCGGCCGGGGCGGGCGCGGCGGCCGGGGTGGACGTGGCGGGCGCGGGAACAATGCCGCGGCCGACAGCGCAGCCGCTCGGGACGTGCGCGGACTCGACGAGTTCGTGCGCGGTGGCGGCACCGTGGTGGCGTGGAACGGCGGGACGATGTCCCTCGTCAACGCGTTGCATCTGCCGGTGAGCAACGTGGTCGCGAACGTGAGCCGCCACGACTACTTCACCGGCGGCTCGATCATGCGCATCATCACGGACCCGTCGCATCCGATCATGGCCGGCATGCCGGCGGAAGCCGACGTGTTCGTGCAGAACAGCCCCGTGTTCACGACGACGGAAGGATTCCAGGGTTCGGTGCTCGCCAAGTATCCGAGCAGCGGCACGCTGCTGCGCTCCGGTTTCCTCAACGGCGCGCAGTTCATGCAAGGGTTTGCCGCGGCGCTCGACGTCAAACACGACAACGGGCATGTCGTGCTGATCGCCTTCCAGCCGGAATGGCGCGGACAGTCGACCGGCACGTTCCGCACGGTGTTCAACTCGATCCTGTTCGGGGGTGAGGTCGCGAAGCAGGCGACGGGCGCTGCCGGCTTCTGGACGGCGCCGCCGCTTCCGGCGGTGCCGGCTGGATCGCCGAACGGACGCGGCGCAGGCCGTGCGCCGATTCACTGAGCCGACGCAGTCGAGTCGACTCGCGCTGCCAGCTTGAGATGCGCTGGTCAGCGTGTCATCTTTCGAAACGTGATCCCTCTGTAGGCGCAGCGAGCAAAGCGCCGGCAGAGGGATCGCTGCTCAGGCCACCGAGCACCAGTGTGAATCAGGGCAATTGCGCGCGTAGCTCAGCTGGATAGAGCGTCGGCCTCCGGAGCCGAAGGTCGTGGGTTCGAATCCCGCCGCGCGCACTAGTAGCAGAGGCGAGAGGACGGATGATAGACCGGGTATGAGGATTGCTCAGTCAGCCATGAGCAGTCCCTTCCTCTCCCGCCATGGCCCACCAGACGCGCTGGTCAGATCTTCCCATCGGCATACTCGCCGGCTGCGCGATCATAGTCGCCGCGCTGGCGACGCTGATCTACGCGCGCGTTGGCTCGCTGCACGGCAAGACCTTTACCCTCTACCTGACGACTGACGCCGCGCGCGGCGTGGCCAGCGGCACAGAGGTCTGGCTCGACGGGCAGAAGGTCGGACTGGTGAAGGGCGTCGCGTTCCGGCCGCCGAGCGTGAATCCAAAGCAGCGCGTCGTGCTATCCCTCGATGTGCTCGAGAGCGCCCGCAAACAGATTCGCCAGGACACCCGCGCGCAGATACGCTCGGGCGCGACGCTGATCGGCGATCAGGTCATTGCGCTCTCGAGCGGAACGTCGGGCGTTCGCGCAGTCGTCAACGGCGACACGATTCGGTCGGAGCAGCAGACGGACGTGCAAATGCTGACGACCGACGCGTCGGCGGCCGCCAAGTCGCTGCCCGGCATTCTCGCCAATGTGAGAATGCTCGCGTCGCAACTGCACTCGGCGCGGAGCAGCGTGGGCGCGTTCGCCACCGAAGGCGGGGGCGTCCAGCTCGAGCGCGTACACGCCAAGAGCAGTCGTGTGCTCGGACGATTGACGGGCGGCGGCACATCGCGCGGCACGCTCGGCCTCGTCCGCTCCGGCGTGTTGCAGGAACGCGCCGGGCATGTGATGGCGGAAGTCGATTCGATCCGGGCGCTGCTCGGCTCGAATCAGCATTCGCTCGGACGATTTCGGCGTGATTCGACGCTCATCGGCGCGGTCGACCGCCTTCGCGGCGAGCTGGCGGATCTGCAACAGCTCGCCAGCTCGCCACACGGTACGATCGGCCGGCTGCAAGCAGACACGGCGATCGCCGCGAACGTCAGCCGCGCGCGGGCTTCGATGGATTCGCTGTTCGCCGACATCAAAGCACATCCGCTGCGCTACATCGTTTTCTGACGCGCCCGCGAGCGGCGCACCGTCGTGCGCCCGTCGCCCTTGACCCTCCTTTTCAGCACCTGTAACTTCGCATGCACTCACGCCCCACGATTCGCCCGCCGAAGACTGCGCACCGACGGCGCACGGCACCGCCGACTCACGACCGCGCGCACGCGCGCCACGAGCCGCCCCTGTCATTCCCTTCCCCCGGTTGGGTGCCCCCGCGTGGCGGCACCACCACCTCCGTGAACATCGCTGAGCTGAAGCGCAAGTCGGTTCCCGAACTGCAGGAGATGGCCGACCAGTTCTCGCTCGAGCGCTCGAGCGGCCTCGGGAAACAGGATCTCATCTTCCGCATCGAGCAGAAGCTGCTCGATCAGAGTGTCGTGCTCACCGGTCAGGGCGTGCTCGAGATTCTGCCCGAGGGCTACGGATTCCTGCGCAGCCAGGACTGGAACTATCTCTACGGCCCCGACGACATCTACGTCTCGCCGTCGCAGATCAAGCGGTTCGATCTGCGCACGGGTGACACCGTGTCCGGCCAGGTGCGCCCGCCCAAGGAGTGGGAGCGCTATCTCGCGCTGCTCAAGGTGGAGTCGGTCAACGGCGATGCGCCGGAAGTCGCGAAGCAACGGATCGCCTTCGACAACCTGCGGCCGCGCTATCCGGAAGGACGGCTGCGCCTCGAGACGAGTGACGGCGATCTGAGCATGCGCATCGTCGATCTCGTGGCGCCGATCGGCAAGGGACAGCGGGGACTCATCGTCTCACCGCCGCGCGCCGGCAAGACGATTCTCCTGCAGAAGATGGCGAACGCCATTCGGGAGAATCATCCCGAAGTGACGCTGATCGTGCTGTTGATCGACGAACGGCCGGAAGAAGTCACCGACACGATCGCCACGGTCGACGCGGAAGTGATCGCGTCGACGTTCGACGAGGAGGCGAGCCGGCACGTGCAGGTCGCCGACATGGTGATCGAGAAGGCGAAGCGGCTCGTCGAGTCGAAGAAGGACGTCGTCATTCTCCTCGATTCGATCACGCGCCTCGCTCGCGCGCACAACGCGGTGGCGCCGCAATCGGGCAAGATCCTTTCGGGCGGCGTGGACGCGAAGGGACTCGAGAAGCCGAAGCGCTTTTTCGGCGCCGCGCGAAACATCGAGGGCGGCGGATCGCTGACGATCATCGCCACCGCGCTGATCGAGACCGGCTCGCGCATGGACGAAGTGATCTTCGAGGAGTTCAAGGGCACCGGCAACATGGAGCTGGTGCTCGACCGCAAGATCGCCGAACGGCGCGTGTTTCCTGCGATCGACATCAATCGTTCTGGTACCAGGAAGGAGGAGCTGCTGCTCACGCAGGAAGAGCTGAATCGGGTGTACCTGCTTCGCAACTTTCTCTCCGACATGCCGGAGGCCGAGGCGATGGAATTTCTGCTCAAGCAGATGACGCGCTCGAAGAACAACAAGGAATTCTTCCAGCAGATGGTGCAGGGCTGACGCACGCCGTGGCCGCCGACCGTGGACGTCTCCTGGCGATCGATTACGGCGAGCGTCGCATAGGGTTGGCGATCAGCGATCCGACGGGCACGATCGCCTCGCCGGCCGGCGCGATCATCCGCCGTGCGGGCAAGCGGCCGCCGGTGGCCGAGATCATTCGGCGCGCCCAGGCGCTCGAGGCGCGCGGTTTCGTGCTCGGCTTGCCGCTCGACGGCGACGGCAACGAAACGCCGCGGTGTGCCGAGGTGCGGACGATCGGGCGCGCGCTGGCCGAGCGTACGGGTCTGCCGGTGGAGCTGGCCGACGAGCGGTACACCACCGCGTCGGCGCTGCGCGCCATTCGCGACATGAAGGGCTCGACGAGAGGGCGCAAGGCCGACGTCGACGCACTCGCCGCGACAGTCCTTCTGCAACAGGCGTTGCAACGTGCCGGGTAGCCGCGGAGCTCGGCGCGCGAGCGTCGCGCTGCTGCTGGTTGCCGCGGCGTGCGGCAGCGGCCACGGCGCGGCGGTGCGCGTGACGATTCCGGTCGGCGCGACCATGCGCGCGGCGGCGGACTCGCTCGGCCGCGCTGGCGTGATCCACCTGCCCAAGCTGTTTAGAGTTTACGCATCACTGCATGGCGGCGACCGCCGGATTCGCGCCGGCACCTATCTGCTCCGGCGCGACTCGGGTTGGGGGACCGTGCTGGACGCGCTGCGCGGCGGCAAGGGCATCGTGCACGTCGTCACGATTCCCGAAGGCTACTCGCTCGCGCAGATCGAGCCGCTCCTCGAATCGAGACTCGCTGAGCCGGCCGATTCGGTGGAAGCGGCGGTGCGCGACACGGCGCTGCTCGACCAGCTCGACATTCCGACGCCGACGCTCGAGGGCTATCTCTTTCCGGACACGTACGTGTTTGCCGATCATACGACGGCCCGCACGGCGGTGGATGCGATGGTGCGCCGGTTCGAGCAGATCTGGCAGCCCGCGTGGACGGCGCGGCTGGACACGATCCATCTCTCGCGCAACGACGTGATGACGCTGGCGTCGATCGTCGAGAAGGAAGCGAAGCTGCCGGAGGAACGGCCGGTGATCGCCGCCGTGTACTTGAATCGGCTGCGCGACGGCATGCTGTTGCAGGCCGATCCGACGGTGCAGTACGCACTCGGCAAGCACGTCACCCGCGTGTATTACAAGGACCTCACGATCGACTCGCCGTACAACACGTACGTGCACAAGGGACTGCCGCCGGGACCGATCGCGTCGCCGGGCCGGCCGAGTATCGAAGCGGCGCTGTATCCGGCCAACGTGCCGTACAAGTTCTTCGTCGCCTTTCCCGACGGTCATCACGAGTTTCATCGCGACCTGGCGGGACACGACCAGGCGAAGCGGCTCGCGAGAAAAGCCTGGGACTCAGCCGCTGTGGCGCGACGTCCGAACGCGCCGCGCGCCAAGTGATTCGGAGCGCCAGCGAAACTTGACGTCGGGCACGGACTCGTGCTCGCGCGACCGCCGGCCCTGCCGCTTATGGCCGATCGCCAACGTCTGATGCGCCATTCGCTGCGCGATCGGCGGTAGCGCGACGAGATCGACGAGCTCAGGATCGAACTGCGTTCCGCGCCCCTGCAATACGACCTCGATCGCTCGATCGAAGCCGGTACCGCGACGATACCGACGGCTGTGGGCGACGGCATCGAAGGTGTCGGCGATCGCGACGATGCGCGACGTGAGTGGAATGCGTTTGCCGCGCAATCCGCGCGGGTAGCCGCTGCCGTCCCACCGCTCGTGATGCGCCAGCACGCCGGCGGAGAGCTCCGGATAGAACGCGTCCAGCGGCTCGAGCACCTCGGCACCGCGTGCCGGATGCGTGACGATCTCGCGGCGCTCGCTCGCGGTGAGTCGCCGATGCTCGTGGACGATGTCGAACAGCGCCTCGTGTATCTTGCCGATGTCATGAAACAGCGCGACACGTTCCACGGCGCGGCGCTGCCGTTCGTCGAGACCGGCTGCCTCGGCGATAATCAACGCGTACGCCGCCACGCGACGGACGTGCATGCCGGTTTGCGCATCGTTCGCTTCGATGGCGTTGAGCAGCGTCTCCAGCGCGGCTGCGGCGAAACGTTCGACGGCCTGGCGCGCACGGCGTTCGCGCGCGACCAGAATGGTGCCGGTGAGTACACCGAGCGTGAGCGAGAGTCGTGAAGACATGGCGTCCAGCGAACGCAAGAAGCCGGCTATGAGCGGTTCCGACATCGCGGTCGTGTCCGCCAAAGGCGCGCGACGTTGGCAGCAGGGACATCCATGGATCTTCCGCAGCGACGTCGTACGCCGGCCCGACGTGCCGCCCGGCGCCGTGCGTGTACACGATCAGCGCGGAAAGCCGATCGGCGTGGCGTTATGGAGTCCGGCGTCGGAGATCTCGCTGCGCATGGTCGATCGGGATGCGGGCGCGATTCTGAACGGCGGGTGGTGGCGCGAGCGCATTGGCGCGGCAATCGAGCGCCGACAGTCGCTCGCGAGCGTGGCGAATGCGTACCGTCTCGTGCACGGAGAGGCGGACGGCTGCCCGTCGCTGATCTGCGATCGATACGACCGCTGGCTCGTGGTGCAGATGATGAGCGCCGGACTCGAGGCGTTCCGGAGCGAGATCGTCGCGGCGCTCCAGAATCTGGCGCGGCCGGAGGGCATTCTCGCCCGCAACGACGTGCCGTTGCGCCGGAAGGAGGGGCTCGCGGAGAATGTCGAGCTGCTCGCCGGCAGCGTGCCGGAAGAGGTCGAGGTGAACGAGCATGGCGTCCGTTTTCTCGCCGCGCCGTGGAGCGGGCAAAAGACGGGCGCGTTCCTCGACCAGCGCGAGAACCGGGCGTACATCGGCGAGCGCGCTCGCGGCCGCGCGCTCGATTGCTTCAGCTATCATGGTTCGTTCGCGCTGCACCTCGCACAACGCGCCGAGTCGGTGGTCGCACTCGACATTTCGGGGGAGGCGCTCGCCCGGGCGAGCGAGAACTGCGCACGCAACGACATCCACAATGTCGAGCTGATCGAGGCGGACGCATTCGACTATCTGCGCGCGCGACAGCGAGCCGGCGAGCGCTTCGATACGATCGTGCTGGATCCGCCGGCGTTCGCGAAATCACGTTCGGCGCTCTCCGGCGCAATCCGCGGCTACAAGGAGATCAACCTGCGCGCGATGCGCCTGCTGTCGCGTGGAGGATTGTTGTTCACGGCGAGCTGCAGCTTTCATCTCACCCGGCCGCTGTTCCTCGACATGTTGCGCGACGCCGCCGCCGATTCCGGCCGACGCATCGCGCTGCGCGGGTTGACCGGTCAACCGCTCGATCATCCGGAGATTCTGACAATTCCGGAAACGGGGTACCTGAAGGGAGCGCTGCTGGAGGCGGTTGAGTAGGGGGTGGTCTCTCGGGCATGGTCCATGGTCCAAGGCCTCGCGCGGCCGGCATCCTCGCAGGCACAGGCAAGGGGCTGCGGAGCACTGCGGAGCACTGCGGACAGGCGCGGAGGGGCGTTGCCGTCGCGTGGTGATGAATGATGACCACGATTGCGCCGCCCATAACGCGCGAGATTCTCGGCACGTTCTCGGAATGCAATCGCTTGTCGACGAATAGCTTCCTCAACTCCTCACAGCCGAAGTCCCCTCAGTCGTTCTCCGCCGTGCTCCGCAGCTTCGCGACTCTCTCCGAAACAGTGATGCAGACCCGGCCACAACAGGTTTGAACACGGATGACACGAACGCGACGGATTGAACGAATTCAAAACCAAATGCTCTTGCGGAGTGGCGCGACAGACTCGGTACGCCGCCAGCAGCCAATCCGCGCCTCGTTCGCCATGTTTCAGCCAAATCCGCGTCCCCAATTCAGTCCAACCCGATTCGGCGCACCACACTCACCCCGCGCCGAGTTCTCGATCGACCATGGACCATGGATCATGGTCCATGGACCATGGACCATGGACCAGAGACGACGAACTCACTCCTGACAGCCCGGACAGAAATACGTCGACCGGCCGGCTTGGACGATGCGCTCGATCGGAGTGCCGCAGCGGCGACAGGGTTTGCCGGCGCGGTCATAGACGGCGAGTCGTGAGACGGACGGATCGGTGTAGCGTGCGCCCGTCGCGCGAGCGATAACGCGGCGGATTGCGGTGAGGAGCCGCTTCACCTGCGCTCGCGTCAGCGACGAGGCACGCGTGCTCGGCGATATCCGCGCGTGCCAGAGCGACTCCGCCGCGTAGATGTTGCCGAGCCCGGCGATGACACGCTGATCGAGCAGCACCGGCTTGATCGGAGCGCGCTTTCTCGACAGCACCTCGAGCAGCGAGTCGGGCGTGAGCGCCGGGTCGTCCGGCTCGGGGCCGAGCCCGAGGTCGGGCGCGGCGTTCGCGGCGTGCAGATCGAGCGTGCTGAGTGCCCGCGGGTCGTTGAGCACGGCCCGCACTCCGTCGTCCAATGTGATGGCGGCACGCGCAAATCGCGGGAGCGGATCCGTTGCCCGATCGATCAGCCAATCGCCGGTCATTCGAAAATGCGCATGCAACGTGCGGCCGTCGTCGAGCCCGATCAGCTGGTGCTTGCCGCGGCGCTCGACGTGCGTCACCCGCATCCCGCGCACCGAGCGAAGCCGGGCGGGCGACAGGCGACGGCGCAAGGCCGGGTGCAATACGTCGACGCGGACGATCCGCTTGTTGATGATGGCGTCGCGCAGTCGGCGCACCGCGCTCTCGACTTCGGGCAGCTCGGGCACGGCATTCGTCTCCAATCGTGGACGCGGCGGTTGACCTGCGCTTCCCGCTCGACGCAAGTTGCACGCGTGGCCACCCCGACTCAATCCGCCGCCGCCCGCCGGCGCATCGCGCGCGGCGTGCACTCCCCGGCGGTGCGGCGAACGCTGCTCGTGGTGCTGGTCATCAACGCCGTGGTCGCCATCGTCAAGATCGTCGTCGGCGTCCGGACCGGGGCGCTCACCGTCCTCGGCGCTGCGCTCGAGTCGGGGTTGGACCTGCTCAACAACCTGATCGGCATGATGCTCGTGTCGGTCGCCGCGCAGGAGCCCGACGAACAGCATCCGTACGGTCACGACAAATTCGAGACGCTCGGCACGATCGGCATCGTCGGCTTTCTGTCGATCTCGTGCTTCGAGCTGCTGCGCGAAGGAATGTCGGCGCTCAGCGCGCACCGCAGCCCCGCCAACATCACGACGACTGATCTCGCGGCGATCATCGCGACTCTCGTGGCGAACGGGTTCGTGGTGTGGTACGAGCGGCGCGAAGGGCGCCGGCTGAGCAGCGCCTTTCTGCTCGCCGACGCATCGCACACGAGCAGCGACGTGCTCGTCACGCTGATGGCGATCGCATCGCTCGCGCTGTCGGGCGCCGGCTGGCAAGCGCTCGATGCGGTGCTCGCGATCACCGTCGCCCTGATCATCGCGTGGAGCGGATTGCAGATCCTCCGACAGTCGATTCCGATTCTCGTCGACGAACGCGCCATCGACGCCAGCGACTTGCGTTCGGTGGTGCTCGGCGTGTCCGGCATTCGCGACATCCGCTCGATACGCTCGCGCTTCACCGCGTCGGGCCAGCTCTTCGCCGAAGTGACGGTCGCCGTGCCCGGTGACATCTCGGTGGACGAGGCGCATCAGCTCGCGGACGAAGTGGAAGCGAGCATCGAGCGGGCGTTCGGTGCGTCACAGGTCACCGTTCACATCGAACCGGTATGAGCACTTGCGAATAGACCGCCAGTCCCTAGGTTATGCGCATCTTCCACCGACGAGCGGCATGGCCAATCGACCGACGCGCTCGCTCAAGCACGAGTACGAGCTCTTCGTCGAGCAGGAGATCGAGAATTACAAGGAGTCGGTCCCGCGGAGCGTCCTG
>JAICKA010000244.1 GCA_025928185.1 Gemmatimonadaceae bacterium | reverse complement strand
CGATCCGCCGGACAGCCAGCGCGCCCACGGCTCCCTGATCACCCGATAGCGCTTTTCGATTTCCGGAATCAGCTCGTTCATGATCGCGTCGCCGTACGGTCCCATGTTGACGCTGTTCACGGCGTACGAATCGTCGAAGTAGGGCGTGGGATGCTGAAACGTGACGGCGATGAGGCGCGGAAAGCCGTCGGACATCCATTGCTCGCGGAACGCGCGTCCCGCGGCGGCGCCGCGGCCGTTGGCCGGCGCCTCGAATCCGTACGGGGCCGCGAGACCGAAATGTCCCTGGATGTAGTTCACCGGGTAGCTGATCGTCGACGTCGCATAGTCGCGCGGCAGCAGCACGGTGGCTCCGAGGTAGATCGGCCGACCCCAGAACTTCGAGAGCGACGGGCTCTGGAACCTGAATCGCTGGACGTACTCGCTGTTCGCCGGCACCTGGATGGGCGGAATGATCTTGTCGGCGACGAGCTGGATGACCGCGTTCGACTTCGGATCGAGATGAATCTTGCGCGGCGCGCCGTAGATGTTGCCGGGTGAGCGCGGCCAGTTCTGACCCTCCCACTGATCGTCGTGCATCCAGAGCACGTGACCGTCGGCGCGCTTGAACTCCGAGTACACGTTGACGAACGGCTGAATCCAGTAGTCGCCGGCGGGAATGTCCGCCAGGTCGAACACCGGCGTGCCGAGCGTCATGCCGTCGATGACAGCCGGCGCGCCTGGAGCCAGATGCTCGACGTCGCGTCCGAACAGCGGCACGCCGACACGCCCGACTTCGGCGCGCGGCTCGCGCGTGCTGTCGGTGCTGATGATCGCGTACACGCGGCCGGTGAGCGGCTCGTTGCGCACGGATGCGGGCACGCGGATCTCGAACTTCACGTGCGCGCGGCCGGAGGGACCGGGGAGAATCATCGGCGTTTGCGCGCCGGCAAGCGTCGTGATCGCGACACAACCGAGAACTGCCGGCGCGACGATGCGACGGAAGAACGAGTGCATATGAAGACCGGCTCCTGTCGTGAGGAAACGTCGTCGCGGCGGCGGTGCGGTGGGCCGCGAACCGTCCCCAAGCTACCGTTGCCGGCTGGCCTCCGCGAGGCGGAGGGCATGTCGATCAAATCGCGCCCGCGCCGACTCGAGCCCTATATTGATTGCATGCGTCAGCCCCGCCAGCTCGACGACACTTCCGCCGACGCGCGAGCCAAACTTCGAGCGTTGTATTTGTCAATGACACCCGCTGAGAAGTTGGAGCGGATGAGTGAACTGACACGGGCGGCAAATCAGCTTTCGCTGGCAGGTCTGGCCGCGCGTTATCCCGAGGAGTCGAGGCCAGAGCTTCTGCTCAGACTTGCGCGTCTGCGATTGGGCGATGAGCAGGTGGATCTCGCCTACGGGCCGCGAAATGGCGCCTGATGCTCTACCAGACCCTATCGCGGTCGCAAGCCTCGTGGCCGGGTGCCTGGCCCGCATTGGCGTCGAGTATGTGATCGGAGGGTCGTTCGCGAGCTCGGTGCATGGTGAGCCGAGATCCACGAACGACGTTGACCTGGTTGCGGATCTCACCGAAGACGATGTGCATGGCTTTGTAGATGCGATGGGCACGTCGTTCTACGTGTCTCGGGACGCCGTGCTCGAGGCGATCCGCGGTGGCGGCGCGTTCAATGTCATTCACACGCCCACTGCAGTGAAAGTCGACATCTTTGTTGCCGGCTCGGACGCGTTCGACGGGGCGCGGCTGAGACGAAAAATGCCGGTGACATTCTCCAGCGGGACCGATTTGGCGACGCTCTTCGTCGACACGGCCGAAAATACGATTTTGCGAAAGCTCGAATGGTATCGGCGCGGTGGAGAGATGTCCGAACGACAGTGGCGGGATGTCATCGGAATCGTCAACGCACAGTCGTCGCGACTCGATCACGCGTACATGCGCGATTGGGCCGACGAATTGGGTGTGGCGGACTTGTTGGAGCGCGTTCTCGACCCGCCGGGTGACTAGCCGGGATCATCTCGTGAATGCCGAAACGGTCACCCGATTCATTCCGCGCGCAACGCCTCGGTGGGATCGATTCGCAGCGCACGACGCGCCGGAAGGTACGAGGCCAACAGCGCGATCGCCGCAACGAGCACCGCAATCGCCGCGAACGTGAATGGATCGTTCGGACTCACGTCGTACAACAGGCTCGTCAGCGCGCGCGTCGTGGCGATCGCCGCAACGGCGCCAATTACCAGTCCGGCAAGTGCGAGCCGGACGCCGTCCCCGACCACGAGGCGCACGATCGCTCGCGACTCGGCGCCGAGCGCGACGCGAATGCCGATCTCGCGCGTACGCTGGCTGACCGAGTAGGCGATCGCGCTGTACAGTCCGACCGCGGACAACAGCAGCGCGACGACCGCGAACGTGGCGAGCAGCGCCATCGCAAACCGTGTCGGCGCGAGCGCGTCGCGCAGATAGTCGTCGCCGAGCGTCACCGTTTGCGCGACGACCGGCGGGCCGCCGTAGCCGGCGATG
>JAICKA010000267.1 GCA_025928185.1 Gemmatimonadaceae bacterium | reverse complement strand
CACGAGCTCGAGCCAACGCTCATCCAGGTGGCGAAGAAGTACGCCGGCAGGATCCAGTTCGTCGGCGTGGCGGTGTCGGTGAACGAGACGCCGGCGCGCGTCAAGGCGTTCGTCGCCAAGCACGGCCTGCCCGGCGATCAGTACTTCGACACGGAAGGAAATGCCACCGGCGCCTACGACGCACCGGCCACGTCCTATGTCGTCGTGCTCGACCGCAGCGGCAAGGTCGTGTACACCGGATTGGGTGGCAAACAGGATCTCGAGGCGGCGATCAAGAAGGCGCTCTAGTAAAGTCTCATAACGTGCGGGCAGTCCGCGCCAACCCGTCCAGCACGGCCCGGAGATCGTCGGCCGTCGTGCGCGGATTCATGATCGTCACCCGCAGCACGCGGCGGCCGTCGAGGTTCGTCGCCGTGATCCACCCTTCGCCCGACTTGTTGTAGCGCTCGCGCAGCTCGCGGTTGAGCTGATCGAGCGCTTGGTCGTTCCGGGATCGATCGCCCACGTACCGGAAGCAGAGGATGTTCGACTGCGGCTCGTGCATCGCCTCGAAGTCGGGCCGCTGGCCGATCTCGCGCCACATGCCGCACGCCTGCTCGCACAGGTGGTCATACAGCGCCCCCAGCCCTTCGGCCCCGTAGCGCTGGAGCGCAACCCACATCTTGAACACGTCGGCGCGATGCGAGCAAAGAAAGCTGCGCGTGCCCTGATCCCACACGCGCTCGCCCTCGGCCGCGTGAAACAGGTACGGCGCGCGCTGGGAGAACGCCGCATCGATGTCCCGCTCTTCGCGCACCAGCACCATGCCAGCCTGCAGCGGCAGCAGCATCATCTTGTGCGGATCCCAGGCGAGCGAGCGTGCTCGCTCGATGCCCGCCATGCGGTGCTTGTGGGTCGACGACAAGAGCGCCGATCCGCCGTGCGCCGCGTCCACGTGCAGCCACACGCCAAAACCGTCGCACACGGCCGCGATGGCGGCGATATCGTCGAACGAGCCGGTCGCTGTCGATCCGGCGGTGGCGACGACCGCCATCACCCGCTTCTTCTCGCGCTGCAGGGACTCGAGGGTCTGCCGGAGCGCGGCGACATCCATCGTGTGATTGCGCGAGGGTATCGGAAGCACGCTGCGCATGCCGAGTCCCAGCTCGCCGGCCGCGCGTGTGACGGCGTAATGCGCGTGCTCGCCGCACACGAGCACCGGCGGGTCCGCACCGACGCCGTCGGTCCACGCGTCGGGCATGCTGGCGCCGCGCGCCGCGAGCAGCGCGGTGAAGATCGCCTCGGTGCCGCCCGTCGTCATCGTTCCACCGCTCGACGGTCCGTAGCCCGCGAGCTCGCACATCCAGCGAATCACGCGGTGCTCGAGCACCGTGCCGACCGGCGACATCTCGAACACGGCCACCGATTGATTGAGCGCCGCCGTCAGCGCCTCGGTCCAGATGGCGGCCGGCAGTGGTGCCGACACCTGGTGCCCGACGTATCGCGGATGATAGAGATGATTGGAGTCGGGAATCACCTCCGTCCGCAGGCGCTCGATGATCGAATCGATCGAGTGCGCGTTGCGCGGCAGCGGCTCGTCGAACCGTTCGGACAGGGACTGCGGCGTATGCGCGGTCGACACGCGGGTGCCGCGGTCGCGCGTCTGCTCGAGATATTCAGCGGCGAGGGCCGTGAATGCGGAGCCAACGTCGGCGCTGGCGTCCGCTTCTATGAGTTTCAGAATGTCGTTCGATGTTTTGCTCATTCTCATGCGCCGCCGAGCGGCAGGTCGAGCACCTTGCGGGTGTGGGTCAGGGTGATCGCGCGGTACGCCTGAATCGAGTCGATGACGATCGGCTCGGTGAATCGTACGCGCAGCAGCTCCTTCAACCGGTCGCGCGAGAGCTGCGGGTAGAAGCTCAGCGTGCAATGCGGCGTGAAGGTGAAACGCGGCTGCTCGTAGGATAACCCGCTCGCCTTGATGCGCTCGTGCAGCGCGCGAATCGGCCCGTTCGGATCGACGGCCATCACGACGACGGTGCTCTGCATGAACCGCGT
>JAICKA010000073.1 GCA_025928185.1 Gemmatimonadaceae bacterium | reverse complement strand
GCATGAGCCTCTGAGCTCAGCTCCGCGAGGTCACGGCCAACACAATGCGGGTCCGGGGAAATCCCCGGACCCGCATTGTGTTTCGGTGCAGTCTTGTCAGCCGGTCAGAACGAGTACCGGACTGAGAGCTGCATCGAGTAGTTCGAGAAGACGTTGTCGTAGTTGAACGGATTGAAACCGGTGTTGAATGTGGCGTTCGGCACACCGTTGGTGAGGTTCGCGCCCGTCGTCGTCGTCGTCCCCGGCAGTACCATGCCCCTTGCCGAGTAGAGCGTCACCGGGCTGAAGTTGCCCGTGCTGATCTGACGGCCCCAGTTCTTGTTCAGCAGGTTGCCGAAGTTGAAGATGTCGAGCCGCAAGCTGACGTTCTGACCGCGGATCGTCGTCACCGCCTGCTCGGCCGACACGTCGAACTCGTTCGTCCACGGAGTGTCGCAGCTGTTGCGCTCCATGATCTGTCCACGCTGGCTGTTCAAGCAGGACGTCGAGCTGATGAAGTTGTCGAACGCGGTTGCCTGGGCGGCGCTCCCGAACGTCGGGAAGTGCGGGTCGCTCGGACCGGTCGGGATGTAGACCGGATCGTTGAGCGTCTGATTGTCGCCGTTCAGGTCGTTGCTCGAGACGTAGGTGAAGTGAATGCCGCTCTGGCCGGTGTAGATGACGGAGAGCGAGGTCTTGGTCGGAAGCGTGTAGCTCACGTCACCGACGATGCGGTTCGGCGTCTCGAAGGCAGAGTGCGCGAGCGGCGTCTCGAGCTGTCCGCCCGAGTACGTGCGACCGAATCGGTACTGTGAGCCGGCCGTGCTCGAGGTGAGATCCTGGATCGAGTACGCCTGCGTGAAGGTGTACGCGACCAAGCCACCAAGGTTCTGAGTGAACCGCTTCTGGAGCTGGGCCGTGAGGCTGTACGAGTAGTCCTGCGACTTGTTGATCACGTCGTACACGGTGTTCCGCGACGCCACCTTGAGCGACGGCGTGTTCGGCTGCAAGCCGTAGAGCGTACGGCCGTCGACGCCGGTGCCGACCGGAGTGTCGACCAGGGCGAGGTTGTAGTAGAACAGCGAGTTGATCGCCTTGGTGTACATGCCCTCGACGCTGGCGACGTAGCCGTTTCCGAGATCGCGGTCGTACGCGAGATTGCCGCGGAGCACCTGCGGGAATTTGAGATCCGGATTGGCGTAATCAACTTCCGAGCCTGCGCTGGCGTTCGTTCCGTTGCTACACGCGGTCGGCGGCGTGGCCACCGCTGTCGCGTTGAATGCGGGCGCCGTCGTCGGGCGACTGCAGTTGAGCGACGCGAATCCCGACACACCGCCAGAATTCTGGAACGAGTTCGACATCCAGACGTACGCCGGTGAGCTCTGGAACAGGCCCACACCGCCGCGCACCTGGTTGCGATCGTCACCGGTGACGTTCCAATTGAAGCCGACACGCGGCGAGATCTGGATGTTGCCGCTCGGAACGTCGGCGGTGTTGATGCCGAACTGCTGCTGGACCAAGGCGTTCGTCGGGGGTTTGGTGAAGAAGACCGGATCGTCGAAGCGGACGCCGACGCTCAAGTTGAAGGTCGGCGACGCCGTCCAGTCATCCTGGAGGTAGCCGGCGAACTGACCGGCCTTGAAGCGCACCGCACCGTCGCAACCCGCGCCGCCGACAGTACCGTCAGGACAGACCGGAACGCCGACGCGATAGCTCGTCGGATGGCCCGACTCGAGAGAGTCGAGTGAACCGAACGCCCACAAGCCGACGAGGTTCTGGCCGAACAAGTTGCGGACCTTGTACCACTGGCCCTGCGCACCGATGGTGAGCCGGTGCGAGCCGCCGATCGGCAGCGTGTAGTTGTCGGTCAGCTCGAAGATGTCCTGATCGAGCTGGTTTGCCTGTGATGAGTTCTCCGTCCCGGCCTCGAAGTTGGCGACGCCGCTCTCGAATACGGTCACTGCCGGCTGCAGCGTGCCGGGAGTGGCGCGGCTGTCGCGGATGCGCGTGTAGGCGAGAATCGCTTCGTTGTACGCGCCGTTGTTGAAGTTGGTGCGAAGCTGCGCGACGGGTGCGTTCTTGTCGGACGTGAACTGATAGAGCCAGCTCGTGAGCGGGAAGGTCGGGGTCTGACTGTTCGCCGATCCGCGGGAAAAGACGTCCTGAACGGCGTGCGCATAGTTGTCGCGCAGGATGAGCGTCGAGTTGAACGGGAGTGCGAAGTCGAACCGCGCGAACAGGTTGGTGAGCGGATTCGTCACCGGCACCCGGTTGGGAGTACCGAGGTCTGTCATCCCAACTGCGGTCAGGGCATTGGAGAATCGGTTGAGCGATGTTTCGAAGCCGGAGCTAGCATCGAAGCCCTTGTCACCGAATGCGACGCCCGACGCGGGACGGGACTGGCTCTGCCACTCCGGATTGATGAAGAAGAACGCCTTGTCCTTCACGATCGGGCCTCCGACCGAAAGGCCGTACTGCGACTGGTTGAACGCCGTGAGGTATGGCTGGTCGCGCTCCATGGCGCGATCGCGCCAGTATCCGTACGCGGAGCCGGTGATCTCGTTCGTGCCGCTCTTCGTGACCGCGTTCACCGAGATGCCGGAGAAGTTGCCGACCCGCACGTCGTACGGCGCGAGGAGCACCTGGTACTCCTTCACCGACTCGATGCCGATCGACTTGCCGCCCGCCTGTCCGCCCGGCTGACCGGTGGAACCGAGACCGAAGAGGTCCTTTTCCGTGGCGCCGTCGATTTGAATGTTGTTATACCGGTTGTTGACGCCGCCGCCGGAGAGGCCCGGACCGCTCGTCGAAACCTGCGGCGTGAGCTGTACGAAATCCGTGAAGTTGCGGTTCAGGCTCGGCAGCTTGCGAAGCAAGGTATCCGTGATCGTCGTCTGGCTTCCCTTCTGGCTCGGAGCGATGATCGCGTTCTCCGCGGCGGCGGTCACCGTGACGCCGGCGAGCTGCGTCGCCTGGTTCTCGAGCTTGAGGTTCACCGGCGTCGTCTGGCCGAGCGTGACGCGAACGGGCTGCACCGTCTTGGGCGAATAGCCAATGCGACGGACGGTGACGCGGTACTGGTCGCCGACCTCAAGGCCGACGATGATGTAGTTGCCGTCGGAGTGCGTCGATGTGCCGACCGACATGCCGGTGGCGCCGTTGACGACCTGCACTTGCGCGTTATCGATGGGTTCTCCCGACGGGCCGGTCACGCGACCACCGATGCTGCCGGTCGTGCCCTGAGCTGCGAGCGGTAGCGCGCCCGCACTGAACGCGCCGGCGACGGCCGCGCTCAGGAACCAACGGGGAATCTTCATATGCTGGGTGTTCCCTCTTGGGTTGGAAGGTGATGCCACGTGCGGCATCGGCTGGTGTTCACGTGAGCCGGACTGGGTCCGTGAACATGTGTAATTCAACCGAACGGAGCTGAGTGTGCGTCACGCCCAGGCAACGGAATCGTTACGGACGTGTGGAGGTTCGGAGGTGGTGCGAAAGACCACGGATGGATTGCGCGTGCAATCTATGGAAACGGGCTCGGATGCGCGAGGAGAAAACGGGGGAACGGTGGAACGGTGGAACGGTGGAACGGTGGAACGGACCGGCGCTCTGGCGCCAATTGAACTCTCTCGGCGCGCCGTCTACGTTTAACGACTTGAATAGTTTGGGCTAGGTAGCTCAGTTGGTAGAGCAGCGGACTGAAAATCCGCGTGTCGGCGGTTCGATTCCGTCCCTAGCCATTGCCGTACCGATCGTTGACCTTTTGGCGGCTTCTGCCAGCCTGCCGCTGCCGCGCCACGTCCGAAATTCGCGATGTGATCGCGTCACGTCGGCGAGCAGCCGCGTCACTTCGGCGCGTGGTCATGTGAGCCCGCCGGTCGGGCGCCGGCGCATCGCGCTCGGTCATCGCGCCGTCGTCGAAAAACGAGCGAACCTCGACGACGTGCCACCGGCACTCGCGATGCAGCCTCCGAACGGCTTCCAACTCGCCGCCGGCACATCGCGCGTCGCCGCCGCACCCTGACAACTAACCGCCCGACCCACACCACGGCGTCGCCGGACGAGGCAACGGAGTCGCCTGCCCACGCCGCGCAGTGAGGTGCACGAGCAATGCTAGCCGCGTGCACCCCTCTGCTGCGCGAGCGTCGCTCGCTGCTGGCCGACCGACGCTGGCGTTTTCGTGACCGGACGTTGCGATCGAGCCACCGGGTCATGGAGCGCGGTCGCCTGACGTCGCCATGCCAGCCGCCGAACGGCGCGCCGCCGCCGGGTGACGGCCCGTTGCAGCCTCCGGCGCACGCAGATCAATGACCGGTGCGCTCAATCTCGACGATCGGACCACGCCACTGCGCGATCGCACCATTTTTGGCCCTCATTGTGTCCGCCGTGGCGAGTGCTACACTCAAGCGAGGCTCGAATCGGCGCACGATCCGCTTCCGGCTCCCCACCCAGCCGTCCTGCACACTCCCCCGACTTCTCGCTCTCACATCACACCGATGCGATTGAATCTCTGGACGCCCACGCTCATCTGCGCCCTGATGCTGCCCGCACTTGCGGCCTGCGCTCAGTCGCCACTCGCCGGCGCGAACGGCCAGCCGATCAACGGCATCTCCTGCGATGCCATGGAAGGCAACCGCCTGCACATTCATCAGCATCTGCTCATTCTCGATCATGGCACGCCGGTGCCGATTCCGCCGAACGTCGGTCAGGTGCCGGCGCGGCGCTGCCTCTACTGGCTGCACACCCACACGCCCGACGGGATCATCCACATCGAGGCGCCGGCCAACCGATCGTTCACGCTCGGCGATTTCTTCAGCATCTGGGGCCAGCCGCTGAGCCGCACCGCGGCGGCCACCGCCCGCGCCGGCAAGGGCCAGCGACTGCACGTCTGGGTCGACGGCAAGCCGTACACCGGTGATCCGCGCGCGATCAAGCTCGCCGCGCACACGGACATCGTCATCGAAGCCGGTCCACCATTCCCGAAACCGCCACGCTTCACCACGTGGGGAACACTCTGACCATGAGATCACTCCCGCTTCGTCGAGTCGTCACGCAGCTCCTCGTTGCCGGCGCGCTCGCCGCGCCAACTGCTGTCACGGCCGGCGCGCAAAGCGCCGCGCCAATCGATCCGCGCGCCTACGCCGGACTCACCTGGCGCAACCTCGGCGCGTTTCGAGCGGGACGCATCGCCGCCGTCACTGGCGTGATCGGCGAGCCGGGCGTGTTCTACGCGGGGCTTCCGGCCGGGGGCATCTGGAAGACGACCAGCGCCGGCACGACGTGGTTTCCCATCACCGACAACGTGAAGGAAATCTCATCGGTCGGCTCGATCGAGGTCGCCCCGTCCGATCCGAAGGTGATCTATGCCGGCATGGGCGACATCATCACCGGCGGCGGCATCAACGAGGGCAACGGCGTCTACAAGTCGACCGACGCCGGCCACACGTGGCGCCACATGGGACTCGACGGCACGAAGCAGATCCCGACGATTCTCGTCGATCCGCAGAATCCGAACATCGTTCTGATCGGCGCGCAGGGAAACGTCCACACCAAGAACCACGATCGCGGCGTGTTTCGCAGCACGGACGGCGGCGTCACGTGGACGCAGACGCTGTTCGTCGATGACAGCACCGGATTGCAGAAGCTCGCGCATGCGTACGACGTGCCGAACGTGATCTTCGCGACTACCGTCGCGCACTATCAGGCGCCGCCGCCACCGCCGGGCACCGCGCCGGCATTTGGCGGCCGCGGCGGCGCGCGCGCGGAGGGTCCGACGAGCACGAAGCTGTTCAAGTCGACCGACGGCGGCGTGACGTGGAACGAGATCACCGGCGGCGGATTGCCCCACCTCACCGGCAAGATGTGGGTCGCGGTCGCCAACCGCACCAATGCGCAACGCGTGTTCGTGATCGGCGACTGGGGCCTGTATCGCTCCGACGACGGCGGCACGACGTGGAAGCAGATGGATCCGACCGACGAGCGCATTCGCAACGGACAGGGCGGCTACAACTGCGGCGTGTACGTCGATCCGCAGAATCCCGACGTCGTCTACACGATCAACACGTCGAGCTACAAGTCGACGGACGGCGGCAACAGCTTCACCGGCTTCAAGGGCGCACCCGGCGGCGACGATCCGCAGCAGCTCTGGATCGATCCGACCAACGGCCAGCGCATGCTGCTCGGCATGGATCAGGGCGCGACAGTCACGCTCGACGGCGGCAACACGTGGAGCCTCTGGTACAACCAGTCCACCGAGCAGATCTACCATCTCTCGGTCGACAACTCGTTCCCGTACTGGGTGTACGGCACGCAGCAGGACGCCGGCGCCATCCGCACGCGCTCGCGCGGCAACCTCGGCGAGATCACGCCGCTCGACTGGAATCCGGTACCGGGTTGGGAGTGGGGCACGATCGTGCCCGATCCACTCGATCCGAACACGGTCTACGCCAGCGGCTCGGGGATCGTCAAGATCTCGTATCCGAGCGAACAGTGGATCAACGTCAGCCCGGCGACCGATCCCTCGCGCCATCTGCGCACCGCGTTCTCGCAGCCGATCACCTTCGCGCCGTGGAATCAGCATATGCTCATTGCCGGATTCCAATCACTGTGGGCGACAACCGACGGCGGCGTGCACTGGACGGCGCTGAGCCCCGATCTCGGTGTGCGGGCGAACGGCCCCACTCCACCGACGGCGCCGGGCCGGAACGCTCCACCGGGCGGCGCGATCGAATCGATCGGCGCATCGACGGCGGCGCCCGGTCTGATCTGGGTCGGCACGAACAACGGTTTGATCAAGGTGACGCGCGACGGCGGCAAGTCATGGAGCGACGCGAGCGTCACCGGCATTCCCAACATCGAGCGCGCCGAGGTGCTGACCGTCGAGCCATCGCACTTCGACCCGGCGACGGCGTATGCGGCGATCGATCTCCACCGCATCGGCGACTACACACCGTACTTCTATAGAACGCACGACTACGGAAAGACCTGGACGCGCATCGTCGACGGGATCGCGGTCAATCAACCTGGCGGCAGCTTCGCGCGCGTGATCCGCAACGACACGCAGAGGAGAGGGTTGCTATTCGCCGGCACCGAGAGCGGCATGTACGTGTCGTTCGACGACGGCAGCCATTGGCAGTCGCTGCAGCAAAATCTGCCGACGACGTCATATCGAGACCTCGTGATCAAGGGCAACGATCTCGTGGCCGCAACCTACGGCCGCGGCTTCTGGGTGCTCGACGACTACTCTGCACTTCGCCAGCTCACGCCGGCGCTGGCGAGCGAGGCGGCGCACCTGTTCAAGCCGGGCGACGCGGTGCGTGTACGCCGCAACGTCGGCGCGGATACGCCGTTCCCGCCCGAGGTGCCGCACGCGCTCAATCCACCGCCCGGTGTGATCGTCGACTACTGGCTCGCGCACGCACCGTCGAGCGACATCACCCTCGACGTGCTCGACGCAGCGGGCAACGTCGTGCGACATCTCTCGAGCGCATCGATCGCACCGGTTCCGGAGGCGGCGCACCCGCCGGAGCCAGGTTTCTGGCTCGCGCCGCCGTCACCCTTGCCGGCGAGCGTCGGCGAGAATCGCACGAACTGGAATCTGCGCTACGATTCGCCGCCCGTGTTCCGTCACAGCTTCGAGATCAACGCAAACCCCGGTCAGACGCCGGTGTCGCCGCAAGGCCCGGTCGCGGTGCCCGGCGTGTACACGCTGCGGCTCACGGTCGACGGACGCCGCTACACGCAACCGGTGACCGTACGACCCGATCCACGGTCGCCGGCCAGCGCCGCCGCGCTCGCGGCGCAGCAGGCGTTGGAGATGAAGATCATGGACGGACTGCGCGCATCGTACGCCGGCCATCAGGCCGCGCTCGCGCTGCGCGATGCGTTGCATGGTGCGGTGCCGGCCGGCACGCAGAGTCCGGAGCTCGCGGAAGTCATATCGCGCGCAACCGCGCTCGCCGCGCAGCTCGATACCGTCGCCGGCCTCGATGCGGGCGGCCGGTTCCGCGGCCGCGGGCGCGCCGCGGCGCCGAGCTTCATCGGAATCAACAGCGCATTCTCGTCGCAGCTCACGGCGCAGGAACAGGGCGACATGGCGCCCACGCCGTCGATGCTCGCCGAGTATGCGAGCACGTGCCGCGAGTTGGTATCGGTGATGGCCGCGTGGCAGCGGCTCAGCACGACGGAGCTCGGCACGTTCAACGGAATGCTGAAGCAGCGCGGGCGGCCGGTGCTCACGGCGCCGGGAGAAACGATCAGAGCGCCAAGCTGTCAGTAGATAGCCGCTGGTGCCGCCGATCGCTGCGGCCGCAGATGGCGCAGAGAAACGCGGATAAGGCAAAACAACCTAATATTCTTGTTTGTTGTTCAATCTGCGTTGTTCTGCGTCATCAGCGGCCGCGTTTTTCTGCGCCATCAGCGGCTCCCTTATTTGATCCAGCGCTGATACCACTCGACCACGCGATCGAGCCGGTCGAGCAGATGCTTCTCCTCCTGCAGTCCGTGGCCTTCGCGCGGGTACAGCACCAGCTCCGCCGGTACGCCGTAATGCTTGAGGGCGCGATATAACGCCGTGCTCTGGCCGATCGGATCGGTGACGTCCGCCTCGCCCTGCAGAATCAGCGTGGGTGTGTGCGCGTGCGTGATGTAGGTGAGCGGTGAGCTCTTCGCGAAGCCTTCAGGCTTCTCATATGGAAGCCCGTAGTACCACTCGTCGTAGGTCGGACCCGTTTCGGTGCCGAACTCGGTGGCGAGGTCGCTCAAACCGGCGCCCGAGATCGCGGCCTTGAAGCGATCGGTCTGGGTGATCGCCCACTCGGACATGTAGCCGCCGTAGCTCCAGCCGCCGATGCCGAGGCGATTGGGATCGGCGATTCCCATCCGGATCACCTCGTCGACGCCGGCCATGATGTCCTTGAAGTCCTTGCCGCCCCAGTCGCCGCGATTCGCCTCGAGGAATTTCTGGCCGTAGCCGGTCGAGCCGCGCGGATTGGGATAGAGCACCGCGTAGCCGCGCGTCGCGAGCAATTGTCCCCATGACTCGAACGCATCGCTCCACGCGCCGGCTGGGCCGCCGTGCACCAGCACGATCGTGCGCAGACGCTCGTTGCCGGTGCGCGAGGTCGGCACGAGCAGCGCGCCCTCGATGTCGAGACCGTCGGGCCCCTTCCAGTGAATGATCCTGGGCTCGACGAGGGCAATCGATCGCCATTCATCGTTCACGTGCGTGACTTGCACAGCCGCCTGTCCCTTGCGCGCGATCCACAGCTCGGGCGCGACCGTCGTCTTCTCGCCGACGTAGGCGAGATCGCCGCCGTCGTTCTCGTCGAACGCCGTCGGGTGCAACGCGAGCGTCGGGCCCGACGTGATCCGACCGTCGGCGGCGATATGCACGAGGCGAGACGTGAAGCCGTCCTCGATCAACGCCAGCGCGGACCCGTCATGCAAGAACTCGTACGACCGAATGGGCCGGTCGAGCGACGTCGCCGTGAGGTTGCGAGCCGAACCGCCGCTGAGCGACACCGAATACAGATCGTGCGGCGTCGGCCCATCGACGCGCGCGCCGACCCACGTGAGCCGCCCATCCGGCGACACATCAATGTCTCCGAACGGGCCTTTCGGCGCTGCAACCTCGGTGAGCGAGCCCGAGCCGTTCACCGCCGCCGTGTAGATGCGCTGCGTATACGCGAGATCCGTTTCGGGGTGCTGCGTTGCAACCATCGCGAGCCTGCTGCCATCCGGGCTCCAGGCGATCTGGTCGACATCCCACGAGCGCGGCGGCGTCTGCGCAAGCGGCGTGATCCTTTTCGACGCGACGTCGGCGATCCACACCCGCGACCACGGATCGTCCACGTCCACGACCCGCGCGTCGTCCTTCTCCTTCCGTCGCTCGGCGGTCGCCGAATCCGGCACGTCGCGCGCGAGAATCGCGATCTGCCGGCCGTTCGGTGACCAGGCGAACTGCGATACGCGTGCGTGCAGGTTGGCGGATGTAGTGAGCGGCATCGCTTCGCCGCCGTCCATCGACACGAGCCAGATCTCCGCGCGATCGCCTCGGTCGGAGAGGAATGCGAGCGTGCGTCCGTCCGGCGACCAGCGCGGCGACCATTCAGACTTGGCGGAATTGGTGAACTGGCGCGCGCTGCCATCCGTCGCGTCGGCGAGCCAGATGTGCCGCAGGCGGCCCGTTCCGCGCGGGGCCTCCGTGACGACCACGGCGACGTGCGAGCCGTGTGGCTGCCAGTGCACGTCGGAGAGCGAGCGGCGATCGAGCGCCTGTTTGGTGCTGAGTTGTGCGCCCGCTACGGACGCAGCGGCGAGCAGGAGGGCGCCAACGAACGTGGCGGCGCTGATTCGGTGGGTGTGTTCGGTACGCATGCGCTAACGTACCATCGCGTCGGCAATTCGCCAGTCACCAGCCGCCGACTACCAGCGCATTCAGCGTTCAGGCGAACTTGACGAAGCGCAGCGCGATGGAATCGATGCAGTAGCGAAGACCCGTCGGTTTCGGACCGTCGTCGTAGATGTCTCCGAGATGCGCCGAGCAGCGGCGGCAGGTGACTTCCGTGGGATCGGCTCCCGGTGTTTGCGCCCTGGGACCGACGACGTTCTCCGGCGCGATCGGTTGCCAGAAGCTCGGCCAGCCGGTGCCGGCGTCGAACTTGGCGGTGGAGCTGAACACGGCCGTGTCACAGCACACGCACCGAAAGAGCCCGTGTTCGTGCAGGTTCCAGTACGCGCCGGTGAATGGCCGCTCGGTGTCGGCGTGGCGCGTCACCGTAAACGCCAGCGGCGACAGTCGGCGCCGCCATTCGGCGTCGCTCTTCACGATCCGCGACAGGCGGACGGCGCCGAGTCGCGCGCCGGTGTCCGAGAACTGCACGATGGTGACGTCGTCGAGCAGCAAAGCGAATCGATGAACGCGCGGGAGCACGGGCGCGAACGCGGCGGCGAATGCGCCCTTCAGGAAATCGCGCCGGGCAACGGACTCGGGCTCCAATGGCGTGGACATGATGCGTTCCGGTGGTCAGGTACGAACTGGAATTCCGGCGGTGCCCGGAAAGTTCTGCGGGGGGCGGCCCGGCTGGCTGCGGCCGGCGTTCGACCATACGTTAAAGAATCCCCTTCGGACCTCGTATGCCAAGCACTCGCCGCCCCGACATTCTCCCGCTGCTCGCCTCGGTCGCCTTGACGATCGCGCTCTCCGCGCCGCTTGCCGCGCAACGGCCATCAAAATCGACCAAAGCGGTGCCGACCATCCAGGCGGCCGCGTTCCCCGACGGCTGGCCGGTGCAGATGCGGCGCCCGGCAGTGATCGACCAGCACGCGATGGTGGTGAGCAACAGCAAGCTCGCCAGCCAGGCGGGCGAGGAGATCATGAAACGCGGCGGCAACGCGGTGGACGCGGCGGTGGCGACCGGCTTCGCGCTCGCCGTCACATATCCGTTCGCGGGCAACATCGGCGGCGGCGGCTTCATGGTGATTCGGATGGCCGACGGCCGCGCCGCGGCGATCGACTATCGTGAGGTCGCGCCGCTCGCCGCCACGCGCGACATGTACCTCGACGCGAACGGCAAGCTCACGAACAAGAGTCTCGTCGGCGCGCTCGCCGTCGGAGTGCCGGGTGCCGTGGCCGGCATGGCGCAGGCGCTGAAGGAATACGGCACGATGTCGCTGCACGACGTGATGCAGCCGGCGATCCGCCTCGCGTCGCAGGGCTTCGCCGTCGATTCTGCTCTGTACAGATCTCTGAATGGCAGCAAGCGCAAGCTGATGCAGTTCGCCGGGTCCAAGGTGTTCTATACCAACGGCAACGCGCCGGCGCCCGGCACGATCCTCAAGCAGCCGGATCTCGCGCGCACGCTGACGCTGATTGCCAACGAGGGCCCGAAGGCATTCTATGAAGGCCCGATCGCCGATCAGCTCGTGGCCGAGATGAAGCGCGACGGCGGGATCATCACGAAGCAGGATCTGGCGCAGTACAAGGCGATCACGCGCAAGCCGATCGTCGGCACGTATCGCGGCTACACGCTGTACACCATGCCGCCGTCTTCGTCCGGCGGCATCACCATGCTCGAGACGCTGAATCAACTCGAGACGTTCCCGAAGATGCCGGCGTTCGGCAGCGCGCGATACGAGCACCTGCTGGCCGAAACCTTCCGGCGCGCGTTCGTCGACCGTAACGAGAAGCTGGCCGATCCGGCGTTCGTGAAAGTCCCCGTCGACGAGCTGACGAGCAAGGCGTACGCGCGGAAGCTGGCGTCGACGATCGATCCGAATCACGCCACGCCGTCGCCGACGTTCAATGCGGCGGCGGAGCCGATGCACACCACGCACTACTCCGTCGTCGACGCGAAGGGTGACGCAGTCGCCACGACGACGACGTTGAACAGCGGCTACGGATCCGGCACGTTCGTCGACGGTGCCGGCTTCTTCCTGAACGACGAGATGGACGATTTTGCCGCGCAGCCGGGCAAGCCGAACCAGTTCGGACTGGTGCAGGGCGACGCGAACGCGATCCAGCCGGGCAAGCGCATGCTGAGCGCCATGTCGCCGACGATCGTGCTCGATCGTAATGGCAAATTGCTCATGGTCGTCGGCGCGGCCGGCGGCCCAACGATCATCACCGCGGTCACTGAAGTGATTCTCAACGTGCTCGATCAGCACATGTCGCTCGCCGACGCGATGTACGCGCCGAGGATGCACGAGCAGGCGTGGCCCGACGTGCTGACCTACGAGCAGAACGGGTTGAGCAAGGCGACGATGGATTCGTTGACCGCCATGGGCTACGTGCTCAAGCCGACCCGCGGGTTGGCCAACGTCAACGCGATCCTGCGCGGGCCAAAGGGCTGGGAGGGGGTTGTCGAGCCACGGAGCACCGGCGGGGCAGTCGGCTACTGACCGATGCCCGGGGATGGTTGCCGAGCGGACTCGGCAACCGTCCTTGAGACGTGCCTTCGTCCCAACTCAACTGCCCGAACTGCGGCGCACCGGCGGCTCAGAATGCCGCACAATGCGCCTATTGTCGCTCGGCG
>JAICKA010000105.1 GCA_025928185.1 Gemmatimonadaceae bacterium | reverse complement strand
CTGGCAACCCTATGGAAAGGAGGGTTTGCTGGTCGCCGACATCGATACCGATGCCGCGACCCGATTGCTCGCGTCGCGGTGCACCACGGGGGCGCTCGCTATTTCAGATTCATCAGGTGCACCGGCGTGAACCGCAAGCCGATCGTGTAGCGGAACGCCGTCATCCAGTACGCCCCGTCGCTGGTCGGAAAGCTCGTCGGCGCGGACAACCGGTAGGTCGTCAACCGGCCTCGCAGCGCCGACAGCTCCGTCGTGACGGAAACCCGGGCCGTTAGAGAATACTCGAGGCCCGCGCCCGCGATGCCGCCGTAGCCCTGGCTGTACCGCATGCCCTGGATGAACTCCTGACTGGGCAGCGGGCCGGCGGTCGAGACCGATCCGGTGAACAGATCGTTCATGTGCGCGTACGCGGCACGCACGTCCAGGAACGGCCGCAACTGCCGGTCGGACGGCACGGTGTGAATGCGCGTGCCGAGCTCGATCGTCTGCATCGACATCGACGTGCCGGGAATCGATGACGTGACGTCGAATGTTCCGGAGACACGTTCGAGCGCGCGGAACTCGCCCATGACACCGGCGCCGACGACCGTGTAGCTCGTGCCGCCGCCGAGTGGTCCAGGCGTCTGGATGGAGCTGATCAGGGGATAGCTCTCGAACGACCAGCGCGAGCGACGGTACGCAGTCGCATGAGCGACCGGCTTGATTTGCGGCGGCATCGGCCGGCCCGGCGGCTGCGTGCGCCGTCCGCGATGCGGCAAGCGGATGATCTGTGCCGACAGCGTAGATGGAAGGGCGCACGGCACCGCGAGCGCCGACGCGAGCGACACCACGATCAGAGCACGAGTACGCATGATCACCTCAGCAGCGTGGCTCGTTCGGGCATTTGTCCCGAACCCCTTCACATTGAGCCCGCGCTGCGGGAATGGCAAGCGATTTCTGACCGATTTGGCTGTAGACCGGGCCGCGGCGGCCGATACTTGTGGAATAAACGGCTGGGTGCGCCGGCGTGACTCCCTTCCTCCCATCCCGTCTGTAATACGTATGTCGACCAGCCTCGAAAGTACCCCCTCCGAAAAGCCCACGTGGTTTCACCACATCTCGAAAGGGATGGCGGTGGCCATGTCGACGGGCGCGGCACTCGTCACGATCATCAGCATCGTGCCGGTGCTGTATTCGTACGGGGTGCTCGGCCACAATGAAGCGCATCAGTCGCTCGGCAATCTCGGTGCGGCGTGGGTCGAGCTGAAGCCTGCAGTCGACACGGCCAACGCGATCGGCGACACCGTTCATTTTGCCGCGACGATCGCCGACAAGAAGGGCAGCATTCTCGTCGGAGCGGCGCCGGCGTGGACGACTGGCGACTCGAGCGTCGCCACGGTCGCGCCGGATGGCTCGGTAATCGCGCGCGGACCCGGCGTGACGACGGTGACTGTCGTCGTGGGCGAGCTCGTCTCGCACGCCCACATCGTGGTCGCGCCGCAGGTCGCCGTCGTGGTCGCGGGGGACAACCTCGGCGACACCGCCATCGTGGTGCGCGAAGGCGGACAGACGCCGTTGCATGCGCGTCCGCTCGACGCACGCGGGCACGAGGTTCGGGGACGCGTGCCCGTCTGGCACATCGATGACACGACCGTCGCCAAGCTCGACGCCAACGGAATGCTCACCGGCGAGAATGCCGGACGCACCGTTGCGAGCGCCAAGGTCGACGGCATTACTGGATACATGACGATCGCGGTCGTGACGACCGCGAGTGATCTCGCCGTGGTTGCCGGCGACAATCAGCGCGCGCTCGCCGGACATCTGCTGCCACAGCAAGTCGTGGTGCGCGCAACGGATCGCAAGGGGGCACCGGTGTCGGGCAAGCTGGTCACGTTCCGCGTCCGCGGCACGCAGGGCAAGGTCGATCCGGCGACGGATACCACTGACGCCGACGGCCGTGCGCGCACCCAGTGGACGCTCGGCGACGATCCGGGCTCGCAATCGCTGCTCGCCAGCGTCGAGAACATCGACAGCGTGACGACTATCGCCGCCGAGGCCGATCCGGTGGCGCGCAACACGCGTGTGACGCCGATCTCGACGTCGCTGCGCGCTCGCGCGGGAGAAGTGCTCGGCGACTCGGTCGGCGTGCTCGTGACCGACTCGACGGGCCGCATTCTGCCCGGCGTACCGGTGCGATGGATCGCCCTCGATGGAACGGTGGACGCGGTGAGCGCCCGCACGGATTCCAGCGGAGTGGCGCGTGCGAAGTGGAAGCTGTCGTCGAAGACCGGTACGCAACATCTGCATGCACTCGTCGGCGCGGCGGGAAGCCACGTGCCGGCGGTGCAGCTCGACGCTGCGGCGCTGTCCGGACCCGCGGCCAGGATCGTCGTCGTGAGCGGGGATCGGCAGCAGGCATCTGCGGGCAAGGTGCTCGGCAAGCCGATTGTCGTGCGCGTAGTCGACGCGAATGGCAATGGCTCCGCGGACGTGTCGGTCGTGCTCTCGCTCTCCGGAGGCGACGTGCAGGACACGTCGCTCGTGACCGACTCGCTCGGCTATGCGCGAACGCACTGGACGATGGGCAATGAAGCCGGCGACTACACGCTCGCCGCGCACGTGGACGGGCTGAAGAAGCTGCTGAAAGTGAGCGCGCACGCCACCGCGGCCGCCGCGGCGAACCTCTCGTTCGACGACGCGCCGGCGGGAAAGAGCACGCGCGGCACCAGGCGGCTCGTCGCGCTGGTGACGGACATCTACGGCAATCCCGTCTCCGAAGCCCGCGTTACGTTCAGCGTGAAATCCGGCGCCGTATCGCCGGCGCGCGCCGTGACGGACTCGCACGGCCGCGTGATGCTGCGCTGGATGGTCGGCCCCGGCTCGAACGAGCAGACGCTCAAGGGCAGCGTGCGCGGCACCGACGTGACCGGCGCGTACGTCAGCCAGATCGTGCAGGCGGGCAGCACGCGCGACGTTACATTGAAGCACAAGAAGCCAGCGCCGTAAGCCCCTCTTCGGCGCCGGCCACGTACGCGCGAGGCAATCGTGGCAACGACCGAATGGTGGCAACGTGGTCCCGTCGACGGTGTGCCGGCTCTGCTCCAGCCGGTTGCGCACATCCTGCTGCAGGTCCGTGACAGCGTCGACGAGCTGACCGCCAATCTCACCGAAGCGGAATGGAACGCGCGACCGGCGAACGTCGCGTCATGCGCATTCCACATTCGACACATCGCCGGCGTGATCGACCGGCTGTTCACCTACGCGCGCGGCGAGAGCCTGACCGAGGCGCAATTCGCCGCGCTTCGTCGCGAAGGCGACCATCTGCCGCAGACCGACGTGCGCGCCGCGCTCGACGCTCTCCACACGCGTGTCGACGCCGCGGTGTCACAGCTTCGCGGCACCGATCCATCGACGTTGGCGGATTTTCGCGCGGTGGGCCGGGCGAAGCTGCCCTCGACCGTCATCGGCTGTCTCGTTCACGGCGCCGAGCATTCGATGCGTCACGTGGGGCAGCTCTCCGTCACGTCGCGCATCGTGAGAGAACACACATGAGCACACGCCAACCCGTTGCCGAGCCGGCCGCCGTTTCAATCGGCGACGCACGAGCCCTGCTCCGTCACACGGTCGCGACGCTCGCCTATCGGGGCGGGAAAGCCGTGCGGAATGCGCCGTCGTCGTTTGGCGCGTTCCGCGTCGGACCCGATTCACGCACGCCGGCCGAGATCCTCGCACACATCGGCGATCTGCTCGACTGGGCACTGTGGATGGCGAAGGGCGCGCACCGCTGGAAGGATTCGGCGCCGCTGCCGTGGAGCGAGGAAGTCGCGCGATTCCACTCTGCGCTTGCTGCGTTCGATGCGTATCTGGCCGCCGACGCGCCGCTCGGGTGGGGCGCCGACAAGTTGTTCCAGGGGCCGATCGCCGACGCGTTGACTCACGTCGGTCAGCTCACGATGCTGCGGCGTCTCGCGGGGTCGCCGGTGCGCGGCGAGAACTACGCGCGCGCGGACATTCAGGCTGGCCGCGTCGGCGCCGACCAGCCGGCGTCGCGCGTCGAGTTCTGATTCTCCGTGTCCGGACGCATGTCGTCGATCCGAGGCGTCTACTTCCGATAGAACGCCGGAAATCGCTGCGCCAACGCTTTGATCTTCGGCACGTCGTTGATCAGGATGTAGCGCGACGTCGGATGGTTCTCGGCGTAGTTCTGCTGGGACGGATCCGCCGGCTCGAATGTCTGCAGCGAATCGATCTGCGTGGCGATGGGACGCAGATACACATGCGCGGCGGCAAGCGAGTCGATGTACGCTCGCACCGCGGCACGCTGCGCCGCGCCGGCCACGAACACCACCGATCGATATTCGGTGCCGACGTCCGGACCCTGCCGGTTCACCTGCGTCGGGTCGTGCACGACGCTGAAGAAGATCTCGAGAATTCTGCCATACGAGATTCGTGACGGATCGTACACCAGCCGAACCGCTTCGGCCGGCCTCGTCGCACCGCTCGTGGATCGCGCCGGCACCGCGAAGCCGGACGTCACCGCCGTGACGCCGCGCACGTGCCGGTACACCGACTCGACGCCCCAGTAGCAGCCGCCGGCCAGCACGGCGACGGCCGTGCCGCGCGACGCGGCCATCGGGTCCGTCCCGCGCTGTGCGACGTACGCGCCCGTGCCGGCAAACACCAGCACCGGCGCAATCGAGAGCAACATCATTCGCGTTTTCACATGAGCCTCCTCCGAGCCCGTGACGCGCCGGCTGGATCAGGCGTCGGTGCGGAGCGCCGCCGCCGGATCGATCGCGGCCGCGCGCCGAGCCGGAAACCAGCTCGCCGCCACGGCGATCATCGCCATCAGCACCACCGCACCGGCGAGCGTCGCCGGGTCGCGCGGTGCCACACCATATAACAGCGCGGCAAGATACCGCGTCACCAGCAGCGTTGCGCAAATACCGAGAACGAGCCCGAACGCCGCCACGCGCACGGCTTGCCAGAGCACCTGCCGGCGCAAGCGCGCCGGGTCCGCGCCCAGCGCGATGCGTACGGCCATCTCGCGCGTGCGCAGACTCACCATGTACGACACCACGCCGTACAGCCCGACCGCACCGATCAGCAGCGCCGCGATCGACGCAATCTCCAGCAGGTCGAGCGTGAACGTCGTACGCGCCGTCGATTGCGCGACGACGTCGGCCATCGAGCGCACGTCGTAGACGGGCACACCGGGCGCGAGCTCTCGCAACGCATGCTCCACGGCGACCGTGGGATCGAGCGATGCGTCACGGCTGCGCACCACGAACGCCAGCTCGCGCGGCATCCAGCGTGTCGTGTCGGGGCCGCCGGTGGCGCTCGCGTGCCCGGGCGCGGTGACCAGCGGCAGGTACACCGTTTCGTCCGGCGGCTCATCCAACCGTGTGCCGCGCACGTCGCCCGTGACACCGACGATGGTGAACAGCGGCCCGTTCATGTCGAGGCGCAGGCGTTTGCCGATCGCCGGCGCATTGCTCCAGTACCGCGTCGCCAGGGCGTGTGATACGATGACATCGAGCTGCGCGCGCGACGCCTCGGGTCGCTCGAATGTTCGGCCCTCCACCAGCGGAACGCCCAGTGCGGCGAACGCGTGCGGCGAGGCGTATACCACTTGATGAATGACGGGCATCGCGCCCATCGCCGGCGGCTTGTCCTCGACGAACACCGCAGTGTCCCGGCGCGACTCGTCGTCGAGTGGAAGCTTCGAGATCACCCCGGCTGACACGACGTTCGGGAGCGAGGACAGTCGATCGACGGCTCGCGTTACCAGCGAAACGGCATCGGCTGTCGAATACGCCGCATTCGGCAGCGCAACGCGGAACGTGTACGCGCCGACGGCGTCAAAGCCCGCGGGAACGGAGCGGAGCGACGCAAAGCTCCGTGCCATCAAGCCGGCGCCAGTGACGAGCACCAGGCCGAGCGCGATCTGCACGACGACGAAGGCGCGACGCGCCCGGTGACGATTGCGCGTCGCCGTAGCCGAGCGCGTTCCCTGACCCAGGACGTTGGCGATTCCGATGCTCGTCGAACGCAGGGCCGGCACGACACTCATCAATAGCGCCGTCAGCAGCGTAACCGCGATGGCGGCGCCGAGTACCGGCACATCGATTCCGACGTCGTTCAACCGCGGTATCGCAATGCCCGACGGCATCGATCGGAACGCGGCGAGCCCGGCGCCCGCGAGCGCGACGCCGAGCGCTCCGCCGAGCGCGGCGAGCAGCACGCCTTCAGCGAGATACTCGGCGAAGATGGCGCCGCCGCCGGCGCCGAGTGCGCGGCGTACGACGAGATCGTGCTGCCGTTGCTCGGCCCGGACGAGGAACAGGTTGGCAACATTGGCGCAGGCGATGAGCAGCAGCAACGCCGCGGCGCCGAAGACGATCCACAGCGCGCGCGCGACGCCGCCGAGTGTGGTGTCGCGAAGTGAATGCACGGCCGGATGCATCTTCGTGACGGCGATCGCCGGGGCAGTCAGCCGGCCGGGAAATGCCTCGGGCACGTGTGGGAGCAATCGGTCGAGATCGGCCGCCGCGGCGGTCGGCGTGACCCCTGGGCGCAATCGCGCGATGCCGCGGAGATCGAAGTTGGCCGACTGCGTGCGGGCCGGATCGATGCCGGCCGGCAGCCACAGCGCTGTGCGGCCATCAGGAAACTCGAACGCGGCCGGCATGATGCCGATCACGGTGCGCGTGACACCGTCGACGTTCACGCGAGCGCCAACGATGGCCGGATCGCCGGCGTACCGCGTGCGCCACAATCCTTCGCCGATCACGACGACCGGCGTGGCGCTTGGCGGATCTTCGTCGTCACGGAAGTAGCGACCGCGAATCGGCGCCACGCCAAGCATGCCGAACACGCTCGCCGTCGCGCGCGCCGCACCGACTCGCGCCGCAGACGTGCCGTCGGCGGCGGAGGCGTTGGCGAGATTGACCGTCGTGCTCTGATACGCGCCGACGGCGGAGAAGACATGATTCGCGCGTCGATAGTAGAGATACGTGGCGTCGGATTGATCGACGTGGCTGATCCCCTGGATCACCATCGTATGCGACAGGTCGACGAGCTGCTCCGGATGCGCGAACGGCAGCGGCCGCAGGAGCACGCCGTCGACGAGGCTGAATACGGCGGTCGTCGCGCCGATGCCGAGCATCAGCGTGAGCACGGCGGCGATGGTGAACACCGGAGCATGTGCGAGGCGCCGAGCCGCGCGCTGGAGGTGCCGCGCGACGCCGTCGATCCACACGCTCGTGCGCCGGTCGTGAAAATCCTCACGGACTCGGCCAACGTTGCCGAACCGGCGGCGCGCTTCGTACGCCGCGTCGTCCCGCGGCATTCCGTCGGCGACGAGGCGATCCGTCTCGAGCGCGAGATGCGCGGCGATCTCGGCGGCGAAGTCCGCGTCGCCGCGGCGACGGCGTCGGAAGAAGCGCAGCGGATTCATCGTCGGTCCCGACTAGGGCTGCGGCTCGAGGACGAGCGCAATCGCTTCCGTGAGTGCCCACCACTGGCGCGTCTGGCGCACGAGCTGCTTGCGCCCCACGGCCGTGAGCTCATAGAAACGCGCGCGGCGGTTGTTCTCCGATGCGTCCCACTCCGCCTTGATCCAGCCGCGCTCCTCGAGGCGTTGCAATGCAGGGTAGAGCGAGCCGTGATCGACGAGGATGCTGTCGCGCGACGCGGACTGGATTGCGCGCGCGACCCCTTGTCCGTGCGCCCGTCCGGTGGCGAGCGTGCGAAGGATCAGCAGATCGAGCGTGCCCTGGAGGAGCGGCTGGCGTTCTCGGGTCGACATTCTACCTGAGCATACGATCGCTCGGGTAGAATGTCAACAGGAGATGTCGTGCTCCTCACCAATACTGGAGCGCCGAATCGGGTTGGACTGAGTTGGGGACGCGGATTTTGCGGAAACTGGCGAACGAGGCGCGGATTGGCTGCTACCGGCGCATCGAGTCTCTCGCGCCACCCCCACAAGCATTTGGTTTTTGAATTCGTTCAATCCGTCGCATCTGTGTCATCGCTGTTCAACCTGTTGCGGCTGGAGCAGCATCATTTCTCCGGAGAGAGTCGCGAAGCCGCGGAGAACTACGGAGAAGTGCGGAGAACTGCGGAGAAGTGCGGAGAACGGCGGAGAACGGCAGAGAACGACTGAGAGGCTTCATTCATCAACAGCTCCAGCAACGCCCCTCCGCGCCTATCCGCAGTGCTCCGCAGTTCTCCGCAGCCCCTTCCCTCTCCCTGCGAGGTCGCCGGTGTAGCCGGCCGAGCCGCCTCGGTGGCGCGATGGTCTCTCGCGCCACGAAAGCCCAACGGAGTTTGCGGAGTGAGCGGAGTGGGAAGTTGACCAGGACGCCACCACCACAAAGTGGTGTTTGCTTTTGATCTGGCGCGCGGAACTCCCTGCGCCACTCGGAGCCAAACCGGCGCCATGTTCGTCAGTTTTCGCCAGATCCGCGTCCCGATGCAATCCAGCCCAATTCGGCGGAGCAGGCACCCACCACTTTCGCCTGCTCCACCGCGGCGCGTTCTACCGCTTGCGCCCGTTCGGCCCGATCGAGCTCGGACCCGGCGGCGGATCGCTCGCCGGAAAACTCTCCTCCGACATCTCGTCCACCAGATCGTCGGACTTCGCATTCTTCGCCTTCCGCTCGCGCAG
>JAICKA010000139.1 GCA_025928185.1 Gemmatimonadaceae bacterium | reverse complement strand
CGATCGGCGGAAACGCGTGGCCGCGTCGTGTGCACGCGCGGAGCAGTCGTCTGCCCGAGTGGCCTTTCGACGGGTACCGGCGGACCTTCGATCGATACCGGCGGACCTTCGGCCGATACCGGCGGACCTTCGGCCGATACAGGCGGACCTTCGGCCGATACAGGCGGACCTTCGGCCGATACAGGCGGACCTTCGGCCGATACAGGCGGACCTTCGGCCGATACGCGCGGACGTTCGATGGATACAGGCGGACATGCCAGCGGCACAAGCGGAACAGTGAGGTACGCGCGCGGCGGCATCGCCTGTTCGGCCGCCTTTCTCATCCGACCACGCGGCCCGGTTACTGGCACAGTCGGAGCAGCGGCCGATTCGTGCGGCGCGGGAGCGGATGCGCGCGGACCAACTCGGTGCACACTCGAGCCGTCGAGTGCAAACCACGGCCGTGCCGTCGGCGCACGAGCGCGGAGGTTCGGCTCGGCGGTGGCCGCCGGATCGTCCCACTGCTCTGTTGCCGCCAGAGGAGGGCCCCCGAGCGATTCTCGCCAGCCGCGAATATCTTGTAGAGAGCGAGACACCTTGCCTCGGAGTACAATGCTCTCGACCTACGCTCGCCGTTCTCTCCACCGTTTCTCGGTAGCGTTTCTCGCCACGTTGCTGCTCGGTGCGTGTACCCGCGCGCACGCGCGTGAGGCGCCGACGCCGGTGGTCCGTCCGCTGACGAGCAATCCGCCGTCGAGCTTTCAGGAAACGACGTCGGATGCGCGAATCGGGCGTGTGATCGACGTGCGCGACGGGCTCGGGAAACCGGCGGCGTTCAAGGCGGCGACGGAAGTGTTGGCTGATATCTCGTCCGTTGACGTGAGCGATCCACACGCCGGATTCCTGATGTCACCGTGGAAGGCGAGCGTCATCCGAAATGGGCTGCCGGATCTCCGGTATCGCACGCGCGTGGTGATCCGCTTCCTGGGAGAGAACTGGAATCAGGTATCAGTCCGCGCCGAAGCGAATTGGCAGAACGGCGATTCGTGGGACGTCGGCGTCGACGGCAAGCTGCTCGCGCGAGTGGCTGACGAATTGCGGGACCAGATCGGGAAGCGCTGAGGACGACCGCTGATCAGCGCGGGGGCCATGTTCGACGCTGACGCGTCCAGCTTCAAATCAGCTCTACCAACTCCTCGATGACCCACCGGTTGTTGCGCTTCACGAGCGTTGCGCGATAGGGCAAATCAAAGGTAGTGGGAGCGCCCGTCGTGCTCTTCAGATTCATGCTCACGTGGATCGTATAACCGAGCACGGCCCTGTCCCCGCTGATGCTCTTGGGCTCGAATGTCGAGCGTGCGCTCACGATCGACCCTTGTTTGAACATTCTCGTGGCGTACTTGTTCGCCAGGTCGCCGGGAATCGCCGGGAAAGCTTCTTCCACCTTGGCGATGTCTTCGCTCTTGATCGCCCGCGTAAACCGCTCGAGCGGGGCCGTGATCTCCCGTGGAATCGCCGGCTTCGCCGGCGCGCGAGTCGTACCGGCGTCCGCCGTCCTCGTCGAACGTTCCGACGCCGACGGTTTGGGCCGGCTCGAATCGGCGTGCGTTGTGCCCGCGAGCGGAGCCGTCGACTTCGCCGGCGCATGCCCGCTGTCGGCCGCTGGCGGATCCTTCGCCACGGTCACCGCCGGTGCATGAGTCGTCGGCGCTGGCGCCATGACTTGTGGTGCCGGCGCATCGTGCGACCATAGCGCGACCCCGCCGCCAACTATGGCGACGCCAAGCAGGGCTCCCATGGCGATCCCCGCGGGCTTCATGCGCTGGCGGCGCAGCGGCATCGTCGGCTGAAGCGCGACATCCGCCACCGGATCGGCCGCGACCTGCACGCCGGCCGTGTTGCGGCGGGGCGCGGTGATCGAACGCGGATCCCAGCCGCCGAGCGCGAGCGCAGGATCGAGTCCGTCGCGGGCTTCAGCCGCAGACGCGAGGCGATCGCCTGGCGAGCGCGCCAGCATGTGCGCGATCAGCGTGTCCAGCCGACGCGGCAGATCAGGCAAGATGTCGCGCACGTGCGGCGGCGCCTCGTGCAGCCGGCGCCGAATCATCTGCTCGCGCGACTCGGCGTCGAACGCCTGCTGGCCGGTCAGCATCTGGAAGAGAATGCAGCCGAGGCTGTAGATGTCCGCCCGCGCGTCGACCGGATCGCCCAGCAGCTGTTCGGGGCTCATGTACTCCGGCGTGCCGATCACGAGGCCGCTGCGCGTCAGCGCGTCCTGCGGCGATTCGGACACGGCCTTGGCGATGCCGAAGTCGACGACTTTGGGAATCTCCTTGCCGGCGCGCGAGCGGGCGACGATCACGTTGTCCGGCTTGAGATCGCGGTGCACGATTCCGAGCTCGTGCGCGGCGGAGAGTCCGTCGGCGATCTGGCGCGCGATGTCGATTGCGCGCCGCGGATCCAGCGCGCCGTCGCGAGCCAGGATGGTCGACAGCGGTTCGCCGTCGACGTACTCCATGACCAGGTAGACGATCTTGTCTGCCTCGCCATAGTCGAACACGGCCGCCACGTTCTGGTGCAGAATGCGCGCGGCGCTGGACGCCTCGCGGGCAAAGCGCGCCGACGACTCGCTGTCGTTCACCAGCGTCGGGTTCATCACCTTGATCGCGCACTGCCGGTTCATCTTGACGTGCTCGCACAGATACACCCGGCCCATGCCGCCTTCGCCGAGCCGGGCGAGCACGAGATAACGGTCGGCGATGACGCGGCCGACGAGCGGATCGCCCTCGGCCTTGGGTCGAAGCGGCGAGCCGTCCTTCGGACAGAACCGCGATCCGGTCTCGTACTCGACGCCGCACTGCGGGCAAACCTTGGCGACGGCAACCGTTTCGTCCGCCGATGGCGTGCGCTGCTGCGCGAGCAAGCCCGAGCCCATCCCGCTCGGGAGCAGGCGGCCGTCGCCCTCGCCGGAGTCGCTCACGGCCGCTGACGAGCCCGCCGATGGCGCCGAGCTTCCGCCATCTGCTACCGCCTGCTCATCAGTCACGTGATCGTCGCTTCTCGCCATCTCGAAAAAGTGTGCTCGCCAAGAGTATGCCGACAACGCGGTGTTTCGCTACCGCCGCCGGGCAGCGCTGGTCCCGATCCTGCCCCGCATTTCGCCCGCCATGGTACCACGCCAACCGACAACAAAGGCCCCGACGCGTAGATACCCCATAGGCGTCGAGGTTGTCCCGCGCGAAAACGGAACGCCGTGCGTGCACGCCCGAGTGTGGGCGCCGAATTGCCAGTCGGTCCAGCTCGTCATTGTAGACGATCCGGGTGGGGGTTCCGATTCGATTCTGGAGCCAGAGGGAAACGGTTACTTCTCGGGCATCATCCCAAGTATCGGCCCGGGAACACGATACCGCTTTCGGCTCGACGAGGGGGAAGCATATCCCGATCCCGCGTCGCGCTTCCAGCCGGAAGGGCCGCACGGCCCGTCCCAGGTAATCGACCCCGCGTTCGACTGGGGCGACACCGACTGGCGAGGCGTGGCGATCGAGGGGCAGGTCGTCTACGAGCTGCACGTCGGCACGTTCACCAGGGGCGGCACCTTCCGAGCGGCGATCGACCGGTTGCCCGACCTCGTGGACACCGGCATCACGCTGATCGAAGTGATGCCGGTCGCCGATTTCGCCGGCCGGTTCGGCTGGGGATACGACGGCGTGAATCTGTTCGCGCCCAGCCACCTCTACGGCACGCCCGACGATTTCCGCGCCTTCGTGGACGCGGCGCACCGGCTCGAGCTGGGCGTCATCCTCGACGTGGTCTACAACCACTTCGGGCCGGACGGCAACTACATGAACAAATTTTCATCGCGCTATACGAGCGGCCAGGCGACCGAATGGGGCGATGCCCTCAATTTCGACGGCCAGGATTCCGCTCCGGTGCGCGAATATTTCATCACGAACGCCAGGTACTGGATCGAGGAATTCCATCTCGACGGTCTGCGACTCGATGCCACCCAGCAGATCACCGACCGGTCGACGCCACACATCATGACGGAGATCGGCGACGCGGCACGCGACGCGGCGGGCGAGCGCGGCATCGTGCTGATCGCCGAGAACGAACCGCAGCAAACGGCGCTCGTGCGCGAAAAGCGCGATGGCGGCATGGGTCTCGATGCGCTGTGGAACGACGACTTTCACCACTCGGCGCGCGTGGCCGCGACCGGACGCTCCGAGGCCTACTACAGCGGCTATCGCGGCTCGCCCCAGGAATTCATCTCCGCCGCGAAGTACGGATACCTGTACCAGGGCGAATGGTACGCGTGGCAGCAGCACGGTCGCGGCACGGCGGCCCTCGATCTCGCGCCGACGAAATTCGTCGTCTTTACACAGAACCACGACCAGGTGGCGAACAGCGCGGACGGACGACGCCTGCACGATGAGACGAGCCGAGGTCGCTTCCGCGCACTCACCACGCTGCTGCTGCTGCTGCCGCAGACGCCAATGCTGTTTCAGGGGCAGGAGTTTGCCGCGTCGGCGCCGTTCCTGTATTTCGCCGATCATAATCCGGAGCTGGCCCGGCTGGTTCGCGGCGGGCGCGCGAAATTCGTATCGCAATTTCCGAGCGTGGGGTCGATCGATGAGAGTTCTCGCATCAGCGATCCCGGTGATCCGCGGACGTTCCTGCGGTGCAAGCTCGATTGGGCCGAGCGGCACGCGCACCGGCAAGCACTCGACCTTCATCGCGATCTGCTGCGGCTGCGGCGCGAGGATCCCGTGCTGAGCGCGCAGCGTCCGCGCGCGCTGGACGGCGCGGTGCTGAGCGACCACGCGTTTCTGCTCCGCTATTTCGGCGGCGCGGATGGCGACCGGCTGCTTCTGGTGAACCTTGGCGCGCGTCTGCATGCGGATCCGCTCGCCGAACCACTCGCCGCCCCGCCGGCCGAAACGGTCTGGCAGACGGTGTTTTCGTCGGAGGATCGGGCTTATGGCGGTTGGGGCACCCCCGAGATCGCGACGCGGGCCGATGGCTGGTGGCTGCCCGCGGAATCCGCTGCACTTCTGAGCTCGCACCATGGCTAGACGACTCGTTGATCGCATCGTTCGGAAAGTCGAGCTGCCCGAGAACGCCGCGGACCGTGCCCGACGCCTTTTGGAAATCGAGTGGCTCGTCACGAACGGCCTTGGCGGATACGCCTCGTCGACGATGGCCGGCGTGATCACGCGGCGTTATCACGGATTGCTCGTCGCCGCGCTGGCCAATCCACTCGGCCGTACCGTCATGCTCAACCACCTCGGCGAGCGGCTGGTGCTCGGCGATCAGTCGACGTCGATCAATCAGGAGGAACGCACGGCCGGCCGCTTGAATCCGGATACGGCGCATGTGTTGTTGTCAGTGCGCCTCGAAGCGGGGTTGCCGATCTGGGAATACGAATGGCATGGGCTTCGGCTGGAAAAGCGCGTGGTGATGCCGCACAAGCAGAACACCGTGCACGTGGCGTATCGGCTGCTCGACGGTCCGGAGAACGCAACGCTTCAACTGCACCCGGCCGTGCACTTTCGCGGCTACGAGGAGCCCGTCAGCACCGAGACGCAGTCGCCCTCGTCGGTGCAGTACTCAATGACGCGAACGGGCGACATTCACCTGCTCACCTCGAGCAATGGCGTACCGCCGCTGCGTCTGCAGATCGCCGGCGTCGACGGGCACCGCTTCGTGTCGGAGGAGCGGACGACGAGCGAGTTCCTGTATCCGGTCGAGGAGAGTCGCGGCTACGAATTTCGGGGCACGCTGTGGACGCCGGGCTACTTCGAGATTCCGCTTCGCCGCAATCGCTGCGCGACACTCATCGCCTCCGTGGAGAGCGAAGCGGTGATGCGCGCGCTCAGTCCGGAGGATGTGAGCGCCTGCGAGCAGGAACGGCGGCGTCGCCTGATCTATTCGGCGGTGCCGCAAGCGCAGGATGAAACGGGCGCGGAGCTGGTGCTCGCCGCCGACCAGTTCATCATTACGCCGATCGGCCGCGTGGCTGATGCAACGCGCGCCGCCGCGATGGGGCACGAGGTACGCACGGTCATCGCCGGCTATCACTGGTTCACCGACTGGGGCCGCGACACCATGATCAGCCTCGAGGGGCTGACGCTCGCCACGGGCCGCGAACCCGAAGCCAGTTTCATCCTGCGTACGTTCGCGCATTACGTGAAGAACGGGCTCATTCCCAACATGTTCCCCGACGGGAGCAACGAAGGACTCTACAACACGGCGGACGCGACCCTCTGGTTCTTCCACGCCGTGCAGCGGTACGTGGAAGCCACCGGCGACGAGGTG
>JAICKA010000097.1 GCA_025928185.1 Gemmatimonadaceae bacterium | reverse complement strand
CTCGCCAGATACATGCTGCGCCACCGCAAGATGAAGTACTGGATGCGGTCGCTCTACGCGCTTCGGTCGCTGCGGCGCCTCAAGAAGTCGGCGCTGACCGGAACGGGCGCGCACGAGTACTGGCAGGCGGGCAAGAGCGTCGGCGGAATCCATGACGTCAAGTCGGCCCGCGAGGTGATCCGGGAGTTTGCCGCGGGCGGCTGGTAGCGTTCGCGACGCTCCGGTTCCCTGCTTCGCGCCCCAGGCCGACTCGGCTACAGTAACAGCATCCCGTCGTACAGCGCGTGGGTCCACGCCGTGACGCCGAAGCCCCGGACCAGGTACAACCCGCTGAACGCGAGGCCGCTCAACATCCGGAACACGAACGATTGAAGCTGGAGCTGGTCGCCGTACGGGCCGATGTAATGGAAAGCCGAAAAGATGAAAGCGCTGACGATCGCCGCAATCACCCCGGACGCGCGCGGTGTCAGCCCCGCGACGATTCGGCACGCAGCGGCAATGCCGCCGACCAGGAGTACTCGGAAGAACAGCTCCTCGTACAAGCCCGCACCGAGCGATAGCATCAGCCTGGTCGGCCAACTGGTCTGCTCGATCGGGCCGAGGCTCAACGTTGCGAGCGCGTGCAGCGATCCGAGGAGCCGAGCCGTGGTAACCCCGATGACGATGCCGAACACGGCGGCGAGCGCGACGGACTCCGCCAGCATGCCGCCGAACACGGCGACACGCAGCCGATCACGCGACGCCCGCATGTCACGGACGACGAGGCCGACGCCGAGCAGGATGATTGCGGCCATGCCGAACGCTGGCCCGTTCCGGCCGCCGACCGCGGTGAACGCCGCGCGCAACAGCGCGTCGGCGCCGTTCCGGAGCTCCGGAGCGCCAGGCCGCGCAAGGAACGCGGCGAGCGCCTCGTAGCCGAGCAGCAACGGCAGGGAGAACAGCACGCTGTACCGCGGTGAGCGGCTGAGATTCAGGTATGACGAGCGACGCGCGCCGACCAGTCGGGGCGTGGCGGATGCCGGAGTCATGAGAGATTGTACGTAGAACAGCGGAGGGAAGTTCTGCGCGTGAGCACGACTTGCGGAACGTCAGCGTTCGGGATAGGGTAAGATTGTCCGTCGCGATGAACGCGACGCGAGCGGTCATGTTGAACCCGAACTCGAGGAGGTGATCCTTTGTCTAACGGAACTCGCAACGGCAGGATCGCCGGAAGCCGCTAAGTTTCAACAACTTGGTGAACCGGAAGCCTGCCAGTTCCGGTGAAGAAATGTAGAAGAGCCGCCGCGGCCTGTGCCGCGGCGGCTCTTCGTTTATCGACGTGCCGGGCTGTGCGATCCAGTTGGCGACGTCACGTGCCGGTGCTGCCAAACCCGCCAGACCGCGACGTCGACACGCCGACGGTTCCCGACTCCACGCCCGGTGTTTCGTAGCGAGCCACGATCATCTGCGCGATGCGCTCGCCGTGCTCGATGCGGATCGGCGAGCTGGTCCCGTTCCCCACGATCACCATCCATTCGTCCGGGAAATCCGAGTCGATCGTTCCCGGCGCATTCGGGATCTGCAGGCCTTTCTTGAAGGTCGTGCCGCTCCGCGGTCGAATCTGCGCCTCGAGGCCGCGAGGGAGCGCCGCCTTGAAGCCGAGAGGAATCAGCGCCATGACTCCTGGAGGAAGCACGAATGCGGCACCGGTCGTCGCGTCCGGCGCGACCTCGCGAACGTCATGTCCGTCCGAGCACTTGATGGTTCGGCCCGCGACGTACGCGCACAGATCGTAGCCGGCCGAACCTTCCGTCGCACGCCGGGGTGCGCGGGCATCGGGGTAGAGCAACTGAATGATGATCGGCGGGGCGTCCCTGCTGCCGCCGGCGGTCGTGGTTGGGTGCGTCACTCGACTCGATCGATGTGTGTGGACTCAAGATGCACCTCCCCGGATTGCCGGAGAAGTGGCGGCAAAGCACAAGCGCCGCTCTTGCCAGGCCGAGCGGCCGTGCCGTAGCGTCCTGCATGCGATCTTCTTTCTGCATTCTCGCCGCGCTCGTGGCGTCGGCGACTCCGGCGACCGCGCAACAGAGCCGCCCGGCCGATTCGCTCATGGGCCCCGGGATCTCTCACGAGCTCGCGAGCATGCGAGCCAGAGAGATCTCCAACGTACGGTACAGGCTCGATCTTTCCCTGCTCGACCCCGACACGGCGCGCGGCGACGTGACGATCCGGTTCGCGGCCAAACGCCCGGACGACGTCATTCTCGACTTTCGCGGACCGCACCTCTCGGCAATCACCGTGAATGGCAGCGCGGCGCACACGACCTTCAACGGCGCGCACCTGCTTCTGCCGGGCGCCAGCATCCACGCCGGCGAGAACGTGGTGACGGCGCGTTTTGCCGCGCTGATCGCCCCAGCTGGTGCAAGCATTATCAAGTTCCACGATGACCGCGACGACGCGACGTACCTGTACACGCTGCTCGTACCGTCGGATGCCAATGCGCTGTTTCCCTGCTTCGACCAACCGGATCTCAAGGCGCGGCTCACGCTCACACTCGAGGTGCCTCGCCGCTGGAGCGCGCTCGCCAACGGCATCACGGAGCAGATGACCCCGAGCGGCGCAAACGGAACGACCTACCGATTCCGCGAAACAGATCCGCTGCCGACGTATCTGTTCGCGTTCGCCGCGGGACCATGGAAAAGCTTCACCGGCGGCCCTCGGCACACGACGCTCTGGGTGCGCGCGTCGCGCGCGAAGGAGGTCGAGGTCGATTCGCTGCAGGACGAAGTCGGCTCCGCGCTGACGTCGCTGTCGAAGTACTTCGGAGTTCCGTACCCGTTTCAGCAGTTCCAGTACCTGCTCGCCCCGGCGTTCCCGTTCGGCGGCATGGAACACCCCGGCGTGACGATGTTCAATGAGAATTCATTCATCTTCCGGGAGCCCCCGACGAAAACGCAGCGGCTCGGCCGCCGGGCGACGATCTATCACGAGGTCGCCCATCAGTGGTTCGGCGATGAAGTAACCATGCGCTGGTTCGACGATCTGTGGCTGAAGGAAGGGTTTGCGACCTACATGGCGGCCAAGATGCAGGACATCGAAGGACTGCCGAATCCTTGGATGTCGTTCTATCTGCGCAACAAGCCGGCGGCCTACGACGTCGACCAGACGGCCGGCACCACGCCGGTTTGGCAACAGCTCGCCAATCTCGACCAGGCCAAGAGCAACTACGGCGCGATCGTCTACAACAAGGCGCCGGGTATTCTCAAGCAGCTCAACTACCTCGTTGGCGACAGCGCCTTCCGCGCTGGCCTTCACAATTTCCTCGTGGCACACCGCTACGGAAATGCCACGTGGCAGGACCTGCTCGCCTCGATCGGGCAGGCGGCGCACCGATCGCTGATCGATTGGGGCCGTCAGTACATCCTCCGCCCCGGCATGCCGACCCTCGAGCAGCACGTGGAGGTACAGAACGGACGCATCACGCGCCTCACGCTGACACAGCACCCGGCGCAGCCACTCTCCGGCCCCGGCGTTTGGCCCATCCGCACCCAGCTCGTGCTCTGGTCGCACGGCAAGTCGACGATCATTCCGGTGGACATCTCAGCCGAAACCACGGTCGTTGCGGCCGCGGCAGGGCGACCGGCGCCAGACTTCGTGTTCGCCAACGCGAACGACAACGCGTACGGCCTGGTCATGCTCGATCCTGGCAGCACGACGTGGCTGGAGTCGCACATCGGTTCCGTCGACGACGCCTTCCTTCGCGCGATGCTCTGGGGTGCGATGTGGGATCTGGTCCGCGAAGCCCGACTGTCGCCCGGCGCGTTCATCACGACCGCATTGCGTGCGCTGCCGGATGAGCGCGACGAGCAGATTGCCGGCGGAATCGTGTCGCGCATGACTCGCGCGGCGTCGGCGTACCTCTCCGAGTCGCAGCAGGACATCACCGTCCCACGCGTCGAGCAGGCACTGCTCGCCGGTGCCTCGGACGCCCACGCGAGCTACGGGCTTCGCAAGAGCAAGCTCGATGCATACATCGGTGTGGCCCGCAGCCCGACCGCCATCGAGCGAATCACTTCATGGCTCGACAGCACGGCCGCGGCAGGGATGCCGCTCCGCCAGCCGACACGCTGGTCGATCATCACGCACCTCGTCGAGCGGGGCGTATCCGGAGCCGACCAGCTCGTGGCGCGCGAGCAGGCGCGCGATACGACGGCGAACGCCCGGCGCAGCGCCTTCATCGCCCGCGCCGGAACTCCAGACGCTGCGGTCAAGCGCCAGTACTTCGATCGCTACTTTCTCGACCGGGCGTTGAACGAGGATTGGGTAACCGCGAGCCTGCGCTCGTTCAATGCGCCAGACCAGAGCGCGCTGACGTTGCCCTACCTGGCTCCGGCGCTCGACAGCCTGTCCTGGATTCAGCAGAATCGCCGGATCTTCTTTCTCGGCTCCTGGCTCGGCAGCTTCATCGGCGGTCAGCGCTCGCCGGAGGCGCTGCACGTGATCGACTCGTATCTCGACAGCCGACCCGATCTGCCGCGCGACTTGCGCGAAAAGATCCTTCAGACGCGCGACGATCTCGAGCGAACGGTGAAGATCCGGGAGAAATACGCCGGCGCGACGAGCGCCAACGTTCTCAGATCACCCTGACGCGGCCTACCGGTCGCCGGGAATGGCCGCCGTCGACGTGTCGCGGCGGGCGAGCCACATGGGCTGAACGACACAGCGATCGAAATCGCCGCCGGGGCAGGACGACTTGGCGGCGAGCTCCACCTGCCGGCGAACCGCATCCGGATACTGGTGGCAGTTGTGCGTGATCGTGCCGTGCACACATCCGTTGTAGCCGAGCAGCGCCTTGCGCCATGCGGCGTTTGGATCCTCGACCACCTCGGTCGCCTTTCCGGCAAGCCAGCCGAGGATGTAGATGCCGTACTTGAGATTCGTCGAGTCTGTGTGGACGTTCGTCCCGAACTTCTGGCCGAGTGCACCGCGCCAGTGTTTGGGATAGACCTGCATGAGTCCCACGGCACCGACGCGCGAGCGCGCCGACGATTTGAGCGTGTTGTTCTCGGTCAGCATCACGCCGAGCACCAGGGCGGGCGGGACCTTGCGCGCGTATGCCTCGCGGACGGCCACGTCGGCGAGCGAACGGGCACGGCTCTGCGAGACGCGGCCGGTGCGCAGCAGGTCCATCACGAACAGCTCGCGGTCCCGGAAGAACTGCGGCGTCTTGAGGGCAAGCTCGGTGGGTCCGTGCAGCCAGGGAGCGCGCATGGCCACGGAATCAGCATACGTGTGCGCCAGCAGCTGCGAAGCTACCGGTACATGCTCCACGTAGAACGGGCGCGTCAGCGTCACTGCCGCCACGAGGGCCGCCGCCGCGCCAATCGCCACTACGAGCTGAGTCCGAGCCGAGCGCTTTGACAAATCGCGAATCTCCTGAGGGGACAAACGGGGATTCCCGGGGCTGAAGAGTGCCCCGGCAGCTTCGATATAAAGACTAGTATCGGGTGCGAGAGGCTACAGTTCCAGCACCCTGAAGCACCGAACTCGTCCAATTACTGGCAAGTCAACAACTTACGCTCATCAGGCTAGTCCGAAACCGGGCTTGACGCAACCCATTCGGCCGGATTCGGCCGTTCTTCGGGTAATTGACGGACGGGCATCCTTCTTGTCATCAGCCGGACCCAGAGCGCCTGTCGCGCACTATCTACCCATATTTCCAACATGGCACGACTGGCACGACGCAAGCGGCCGATTCAACCGGCTGTGTGGTACACCGCAATCTTCATAGCGCTCGTCGTTGTCGCCGTCATCATTCAATTTGCCGTACACGCGGTTCGAACGGACCCGCGGAACAGCCGGGCCATCGCCGAGCGCGAGCTGCGGGTCAACAGTCTCGAGCCCGATGAGCAGGTATATCGGATCGTCTCCGTGTTCCGTCGTCCGGCGATCGATTTCTTTCGCGCCACGCGCGGCGTACTCGCGCTCACCAACAAGCGGCTGATCTACGTCGGCCTGGAACCGCGCGACCTGCTGGCCGGAGCCGATCTGCCGCCGACGTTCGAGGAGCGGGACTTTCCGATCGACACCTCGGTTCACGTCTCGTCCGGCCGAACATTCTTCCTGCTCGCCAAAGCCGTGGTGATTCGCACTCCTGACGAAACGCTGAAGCTCGGCGTGCCGTCAGGCGTCTGGCCGCAGGCCAACGTGCTGGTCGTCGCCATGACCGCGCGCTACCAGAAAGCCGTCGCGCTGAGCGTTCAACAGCGAAAGTTCATCCAGAAGACGGAAGCCGAGCGAAAGGCGGCCGAGGCCGCACGGCACAAAGCGAAGTACTACACGGTCGAGCGCGGGGACGCGCTCGGCAGCATCGCGACGATCTGGAACACCACTCCGGCCCAGCTTCGATCGTGGAATCACCTGCCGGACAACAGAATTCGCGTGGGCCAGGTGTTGATGGTCAGGCCGGCGATGTGATTGAGAGAGGAGAGCGGAGAGAGGAGAGGAGAGGACGATGCAGATGCCGGATTTGAGAAACAGGTACCAGGGGCATCCTGCCGCATCTGAGAGCTCGAGTCACTGATCTGAGTTCTGGGTTCGTCACTCCCCTCTCCCCACTCCCCGCTCCACTCTTCCCCGACACTCCCCGAACCCGATCCGCGCTCGGCCCGGCCGCTCGCAGTAGCCGCGCATGACCACTTCGTCGCCATCTTCGAGAAAGGTGCGCGACTCGCCCGTTGGGAGCGTGAGCGGCTCGGTGCTGCGCCACGTCCGCTCGAGCAGACAGCCGCGCGACTCCCGCGCCGAACCTGACACCGTTCCGCTCGCGAGCAGATCGCCCGGTCGCAAATTGCAGCCGTTGCTGGTGTGGTGCGCGATCAGCTGAGCGATGGTCCAGTACATCTCGCGAAAGCTGCCCCGGCTCACACGCATCGCCGGCGTGCCGTTCGCTCGCATCTTCTCCGACGACAGCAGCACCTCGAGGGTGATGTCGAGGCCGCCGGATCGCGCGTCATCAGCCGACGCGAGATACGGCAGCGGAGCGGGATCGCCAGCCGCACGCGTGAACGCCGGCACCCGGTACGGCTCGAGCGCATCGAGCGTGACGACCCACGGGGACACGGTGGTCGCGAAACTCTTGGCGAGAAACGGCCCGAGCGGCTGATACTCCCAGGTCTGAATGTCGCGCGCGGACCAGTCGTTCACGATACAGAGGCCGAACGCCTTCTGCTCGGCTTCGGCGATCGGCACCGGATGGCCGAGCGCGTTGCCGCGTGCGATGAAGACTCCCACCTCGAGCTCGTAATCCAGACGCCGGCTTGGTCCCACGCGCGGCGCTTCGTCCGCGGCGTCGCGTGTCTGGCCAGTGGGCCGGCGAACCGGCGTTCCACTCACCACGATCGACGACGCGCGGCCGTGGTACCCGATCGGCACCCACTTGTAGTTCGGCAGCAACGGATGGTCGGGCCGAAACATGCTGCCGACGTTCGTGGCGTGCGCAATCGACGCGTAGAAGTCGGTGTAATCGCCGATCGTGGCCGGAAGCAACAGTTCCGCGTCCGCCATCGGCGTGAGGATGCTGCTCGCAATCGATCGATTGGCGCGCACGGCCGCGGAGTCGCTACGCAGCAGAGCGCTCAAGGATTGGCGGAGTGACCGTGCGCTGTCCCGTCCACTGGCCATCAGCTCGTCGAGTCGGCCGGAGCGGCAGAGGTCCGCCGCCACCGCTCCGTCTCGATCGAGCAGTCCCGCGTCGGCGCATGCGACGATGTCGACGATCTGATCTCCTATCGCGACACCGACACGCGGCGCCGCGGCGGCGGAATCAGGTGACCGGGTCCGGCGAAAAACGCCGAACGGCAGATTCTGGATCGGGAAATCGGATGCGGGATCGTTTGCCGCATCAACCCACGACCGGAGTGCCGGGTCGTGCGTGCTATCGAGCGTGCCTGGCATACGTGCAATCAATCACTGCCGGCGCAATCTGTCGAACGCTCACGCCGGCGACAGCAGCGCGAGCTCGCGCAGACCCTCGAGGGGCTCGGTGAAGGAGCACGATCCGAACGCCACGGCGAAGTCGTCGCGCAGTCGCTCGACGGTCTCCGCGTCGAGGCGCGTGTCTTCCCATCGAAGCGCGTCGTCGGTCGACGACAGCGCGGCCACACGCCGTTCATCCAGCATCTGCATGGCATCGTCGTCGCTTGCGCCATCCATCATTGCCGCGGCCGTGAGAAACACGTTCAGAAAGCCGAACATCGGTCCGACATCGGACGTCGGCTGATAGGTGAGCCGATATTCGCCGGTGAGCGGATGGTGCAAGCCCGCGGTGCACTTGAATGGGACGCCGCGATCGATGCACGCGCGCATGAACCGCACAACCTGGCCGGCGCTCGGAAAAGCGGCGCGCGTGACGCCGCCCGTACGGAGCTTGACGTGAACTCCGGCGCGTGCCGCAGCGCCGATCAACGTTGCCGAATCCGGTTGCGGCGGCAATTCGGCGAAGATCGCGAGCTCCGCACCGGCGAGGGCGCGAGCCTCGCGCATTGCCGTTTCCGTCGAAAGGCGGCCTTCGATTGTGTCGATCAGCACGTGGCCATGCGCGCGCTCGTTGAATGCCGAGATCGCGCGCAGGTCGTCGCGCACGTCCTGGCCGAGCAGCGCGCTCAGGTGCCACGGCGGCTGCGAGGAGTCGCCGAGGTGCTCGTGCGCGGCGCGGAATTCGTCCAACCGCGACACCGGAACGACGAACCGGCCAAGCATCCACGCATCGTCGCTCGTGCGGTATTCGGCGTAATTGCGAACGGCCGCCGGCATGTCGAGCGCCGCGGGCGGGAACAAGCCGGCATAATCCACGATTGCCGCGAGCAACGCCCGCAGCGCCTTCATCGCGGGAGCTTCTTCCGCGTCTTCACGATCGTTCCGCGGCACTTCGCCGATCCGCACCGACAGGCGTAGAACCGCAGATCCTCGAGCGTGTAATCGGGATCGTCCTCGTATTGATAGTCGTACACCAGCTCCGAACCGGCCGCAATCGGCTTCAGCGCCTCGATCCAGATGTGGCCGCGCGCGATCACCGCCTCGCAATTCGGGTCGCACGAATGATTGATGAAGCGTGATTCGTT
>JAICKA010000235.1 GCA_025928185.1 Gemmatimonadaceae bacterium | reverse complement strand
TCCCCTCCGACGCGCACGGCCTCGCCCGCTTCGACGGAACCGCCCTTTACGAGCATGAGGATCCGCGGCTCGGCTTTCACCGAGACTGGAACACGCTGATCTACAATTTCGGCCGGCGTGAGGTGCGCAACTTCCTCGTCGCCAACGCGCTGTACTGGGTGGACGAGTTCCACGCCGACGGCCTGCGCGTGGACGCCGTCGCCTCCATGCTGTACCTCGACTACAGCCGCAAGGCGGGGCAGTGGCTGCGCAACAAGCACGGCGGCCGCGAGAACCTCGACGCGATCGAGTTCATCAAGCAGTTCAACGAGGCGATACGTCTCGAGTGTCCCGGCGCGATGACGATCGCCGAGGAGTCCACGGCGTGGCCGGGCGTGACGACGCCGGTGAGCGACGGCGGACTCGGTTTCACGTTCAAGTGGAACATGGGCTGGATGCACGACACGCTGAGCTACTTCGCGTTCAACCCGATCCACCGCCGCTACCATCAGGACCAGCTTACGTTCGCCATGCTGTACGAGTACAGCGAACGGTTCATCATGCCGCTGTCGCACGACGAGGTGGTGCACCTCAAGGGCTCGCTGCTCAGCAAGATGCCGGGCGACGAATGGCAGAAGCTGGCGAATCTGCGCCTGCTGCTGGCATACATGTTCACGCGGCCGGGCAAGAAGCTGATGTTCATGGGCACCGAGCTGGCGCCGTACACGGAATGGAATCACGACACGAGTCTCGACTGGCACCTGCGCGACAACGCGGCGCACGCGGCGATGGAGCGCTACGTGACGCGGCTGGCGCACGTGTATCGGGAGACGCCGGCGCTCTGGCGCGAAGATGCGAGCTGGGACGGGTTCGCCTGGATCGACGTGGCCGATCGTGACAACTCGGTGGTGTCGTACGCGCGTCGCTCCGGCGACTCGCACGCGATCGTGCTCCTCAATCTCACGCCGGTGCCGCGCGAGCGGTATCGCATTGGCGTGCCGCACTCGGGAACGTACACGCGGGTGCTCTCGACGGACGATCGCGAGTGGGGCGGCAGCGGATTCGACGCGTTCGAGTCGGTGAACAGCGATCCCTCGCCATTCCATGGATACGACCAGTCCATTGAAGTGAACTTGCCACCACTCGCTGCGCTGGTGCTCACGCCGAGTCGCTGATGCCCGGCACGCAGACGCGTTCGTCGCCACTCGTTCGACTTGCCGCGCATGCCGGGATCCTGCCCGGGTACGTGGACCAGACGGGCAAGGAAAAGCGGAAGACGTCCGACGAAACGCGTCGTGCGCTGCTCGCCGCGCTGGGCGTCGACGCGTCAACGGATGCGGCGGCGCGCGAGTCGCTGGAGGCGATGCGTGCCGCGGCCCGCGATGAACTGATCGCTCCGGTGCGCGTGGTCGAGCAGGGCACGCCGGCGGCGCGCGTGCTGGAAGCGTCGGCTCCGCCGTCGCGCGGACGCAGCGGGCCGTGGCGATTGGATCTCGAGCTGGAGCATGGCGAGCGGCGCGTGAGCGAAGGGCCGTGGCGCGGCGATACGATGCTCGAGCTGGCGCTGCCGCCCGATCTGCCGTTGGGATATCACACCGCGCGCTTGACGTTCAACGCCGGCGGCAGTGAATGGGTGAACGAGCAACGGCTCATCATCGTGCCCGGCCGCTGCGTGACGCCGGACGATCTGCTCGGCGGCGAGTCGGCGTTCGGGCTGGTGGCGAACCTCTACACCGTGCGCAGCGCGCAGAACTGGGGGATCGGCGACTTCAGCGATCTCGGGACACTTGCCGAATGGGGCGCATCGGTTGGCGCGGAGTTCGTGGGCGTGAACCCGCTGCACGCGCTGCTGAATCGCGGGAGCGACGTGAGCCCGTACAGCCCCGTGAGCCGGCTGTTTCGAAATCCCATATATATAGATGTAACGGCCGTGCCCGAGCTGGAGCTGGTGCCAGAGCTGGCCGAGCGCATCCGGTCGACGGAGATGAAGTCGCAGCTCGAAGCGCTGCGGGCATCGCCGTCGGTGAAGTACGAGCAGGTGATGGGCGTAAAGGGACTCGCGCTCGACGCGTTGCACCGGGTCTTCACCGAGCGGGTGCAGGGATCGGGCGACGTACGCGATCGAGCGTATCGCGAGTTCGTGGAGCGGCGCGGCGAACCGCTGACGCGATTTGCCACGTGGATGGCGATCGCCGAACAGAATGCGGGCGGCGCCGACTGGCGAAAGTGGCCGGCGGAGCTGCGGGGGCACGGCAGCGACGCCGTTCGACGGTTTGCCGCCGAGCACGCGCAGCGGGTCGACTATCACCAATGGCTGCAGTTCGAGGCCGATCGGCAGTTGGAGATTGCGGCGACGCGCGCGGCGGATGCGGGGATGCGCATCGGGCTGTATCAGGACCTGGCGATCGGCACCTCGCCGGCCGGCGCGGACACGTGGGCGTTTCCGGAGCTGTTCGTGCAGGGCGCGAGCATCGGCGCGCCGCCCGACCCGTATTCGGCCACGGGCCAGAACTGGGGGCTGCCGCCGCTCGATCCGCGGGCGATGCGCTCGAACCGGTACCAATACTCCATAGATCTGGTACGAAGTGGATTCCGGCATGCCGGCGCGCTGCGCATCGATCACGTGATGGGACTGTTCCGCCTGTTCTGGATTCCCGAAGGCAAGACGGGTGTGGACGGTGCGTACGTTCGCTATCCG
>JAICKA010000210.1 GCA_025928185.1 Gemmatimonadaceae bacterium | reverse complement strand
TTGACTGCTTCCACCGGATCCCCAAACTCACGTCCGCGTCGCGCCTTCACTTCGACGAACACCACCATTCCTTCCCGCTCGACCACCAGATCGATGTCGCGGTGCCCGTTCCGGAACCGGCGCTGAACGACGCGCCAGCCCTGTCGCCTGAGCCACCGCTCCGCGATCCGTTCGCCAAGTTCGCCAAACGCCTGCCTGGCCGCTGACATGGGGCCAACGTACAGGCCTATTTCGGGGGACCATCACCAGAATCACGCAGGGCGAAGCAATTTGCTCCAACTCGTCGCGGGGATCGCCGCGAGAAACCCCGCAGCTGATCGCGCGATCAGCGAATGACGGTCGTCAGCGTGCTGACGAGCTGCGCGCCGTTCATCGACGGCACGTCGAGCACGCTGCGAACGACCATCGGATCCGTCTTCGATACCCAGTACAGTCCGCGCGCTGCATCGGCGTGCACAGCGACGACCCAGCAGTCGAAGGTGCCCGCGGGCCCCTGCACCGATTCGTCGCCCACCACGGAGATCCGCGTGGGTGCAACCGTGTCGGACGCCGGCGTCACCGACAGCGTCGAATGACTCGAGTCCTCCCAGTTGCTCTGCAGCGGAAGCAATCGGAGGACGGTCTGCAACATCGCCGCGCTCACGAACGTGCCGCGCGGAATCGCGGTGACGATCGAACGCCCGCCGGCCGGGGCGCTCGTCGCGCCGTAGAGCGTATCACCGCGAAACTCGGCCGCGAGCCGCGAGGTGCCGAGCGTAGCCACCCAGTGGATCGGCTTGAGGGCGAGCAGTCCGGCGTACAGTGAGTCGGTTGCGGGAATGCCGTTGTCAGTGCGCGTCTCCACGAGGAGCCAGGTAGGAAGACCGCCGTACATCGCCTGCGAAACCGTAAAGGTGCGTGTGCCGAGGTTCGTGCTCACGGCGTCGCGCTCGAGGGTGGCGGCGTAGACGAACTGACCCGGGTGAAGCGTCGACGCATCGATCTGCGGCCGATAGAGCGAGCTGTCCGTCACCGGCACCTGCGCGTGTGCCCGCTGGCCACCGAGCGCCAGCCCGAACGCAGCCGCGACGATCAGTCGCGCCAGATCAGACGCGCGGCCCACAGATATGCTCCAGTTGATCGAGGCCGACGAGCACGTCCCGCGGTTTGGGACCGTCCGGCGGTCCGAGAACGCCGGCGGCGTTGAGTTGGTCGATGATCCGGGCCGCACGGCCATAGCCGATCTTCAGTCTGCGTTGCAGCAGCGACGTTGAACCCTGCTGATGCTGAATGACGACTTCCGCCGCGTCGCGGAACAGCTTGTCCCGCTCCGCGGCCTCGCCGTCTGCACCAGCGGCAGCGCCGCCCTCGAGCGCCTCGCGCTCGCGAATGACCTCGAGGATGTCCGGTTCGACTTCGGCCGACTCCTCGATCGCGATCCCCTGCGCCGCGTACGCCGCGCGCTTTTCCTCGCGCCGCGCCTGATACCACTGCATCAGATGCTCGGTGTCGTCGCTCGACAGGTAGGCGCCCTGCAGCCGCGCCGGCTCCGACTTGCCGGGCGGAATGAACAGCATGTCACCATTGCCGAGCAGCATTTCCGCGCCGGCGCCATCGATGATCGTGCGGCTGTCGACCTGCGACGCCACGCGAAATGCGATGCGGCTCGGAAAATTCGCCTTGATCAACCCGGTGATCACGTTCACGCTTGGCCGCTGCGTGGCGAGTATCAGGTGAATGCCGATCGCGCGCGCCTTCTGCGCGAGCATCGCGATGGGAGTCTCCACTTCGGCCTGCACGGTCATCATCAGGTCCGCCATCTCGTCGATCACCACGACGATGTACGGGAGAATGCCGCCGGCATACGTGAGATTCTCGAAGGCGATGTCCGGACTCTTCGGCATCGACAGCGGCACGCCATCCTGCACGCGCTTGTTGAAATCCTGAATGTTGCGGCAGCCGTTCGCGGCCAGGAGCTCGTAGCGCTCCTGCATCTCCATCACGGCCCACTTGAGCACCGACGCGGCATCGCGGTTTTCCGTGATGACCTTGTGACGCAGATGCGGCAGCGTGTTGTACACCGACAGCTCGACCATCTTCGGATCGACCATCAGGAAACGAAGCGTGCGCGGCGTGTGCCGATATACCAGACTCGTGATGATCGTGTTGACGCAGACCGACTTTCCCGACCCTGTGGCGCCGGCAATGAGGAGATGCGGCATCTTGGCGAGATCGGCGATCACCGGCTTGCCCTCGAGATCCTTGCCGAGCACGATCGGCAGCGCGGCGCGTGCACGCTGGAAGTCGGGCGACTCGAGCAGCTCGCGGAACGACACGATCTCGGACACCGGGTTCGGCACTTCGACGCCGACCGCGCCACGCCCGGGAATCGGCGCGACGACGCGAATCGATGCCGCGCGCATCGCCAGGGCGAGATCGTTGGCGAGCGTCGCGAACTGCCGCACCTTCACGCCCGGCGCCGGCTCGATCTCGAACTGCGACACGACCGGGCCCGTGGTGCGGCCAACGAGCTCGCCCTCCACGCGGAACGTGCGCAGCGCCTCCATGAGCTTGAGGCCCATCGCGTCCAGCTCGCGCTTGCTCGCATCGGCATTGCGCGGCGGAACGGGCGTCAGCAATTCCGGCGATGGCAGTTCCTCGCCGCTCGCGTCGGCATGCTCCGTGGCGTCGATGGCGGCGGCGATCTCCGCGTCGTGCTCGGCGGCGGATTCGGCGCGTGATTTCTTCTTGCGGCGCTTGGCAGACGTGTCCGCGTCGGCCGCGACCATCGCGCTGTCACCGGCGCTCCAGGTCGATTCCATCGGCGGCATTTCCTCGGGCGGCGGCTCGAGCGCCAGCGCGAGATCCGCGTCCCGCACCGCGTTCGCCTCGCGTTTCCGCCGGCCCGACGAACGAACCGTCTGACCCTCTGCCGCGACACGCTTGCCGACGAGCGCACGAATCGGGTTCCACGCGAGCGTCGATGCCATGAGCACGGAAGCCGCGAGCACCACGATCACCCACGCACCGAACGCACCGAACCAGGCGGACCACCACCAGGCGATGAACTCGCCCCAGATTCCGGCCGCAGCACTCGGCAGTCCCGGCGGCGGTGCCGACATGCCGAGCGCGAGCGCGGCAGGCAGCAGCGCAATGACGCCGGCGAAGAAGATCATCCACGAGCGATCGGTGCGCGATTCGAGACGGCCGAAGAGCCGGAAGGCGTGCACACCGGGAACGAGTGGAATCAGCGCCGCACCGGGCCAGCCGAAAAAGTGCACGAGCGGCGACGCGAGCACGCTGCCTACCCAGCCGAAGCTCGACTCCACACCGCTTCCGACGCGCCAGGTGGCCAGCGCGAGTGCGCAGAGCGCGCCGCCCAGGAAGACGGCAAACAGCAACAGCGCGATCCCGAGGATCTCGCGCTTCAA
>JAICKA010000136.1 GCA_025928185.1 Gemmatimonadaceae bacterium | reverse complement strand
GGGATCGTCCTCGTATTGATAGTCGTACACCAGCTCCGAACCGGCCGCAATCGGCTTCAGCGCCTCGATCCAGATGTGGCCGCGCGCGATCACCGCCTCGCAATTCGGGTCGCACGAATGATTGATGAAGCGTGATTCGTTTCCGCCATACGCCGCGTCGACGCACGTACGGTTGTTGAGCACGAACAGCACCGTGTGATGCCGCTTCATCTTCGTGTCATCGTAGCGCCGGTCGGCCTCGGCGTTGCCGATCTTCTCGCCCACATATTCGATGATCCGCGTACCCTTGGGAATGTTCGTTCGAGCGAACCCGCCGAGGCCGTGAATCGCCGAGCCGCGCAGCTCCATCCATTCGTTGACGGGCCCGGGCCGACCGGCCGGTGAGCGACGTGGCCGTTTTGGTGTGCTCGAGCGTGCGGTCTTTGGCGCGCGGCGCTTTGCCGACGCGGACTTCTTCTTCAATCGTGATGTCTTGGCTGCCATCGCTGCATCAACTGGGCTGAAACGCGTTCGGGAAATCGGAGGCGTAAGCTACTCAGACCCGCTCCCGAAATGCACGCGGGCGCATCGGTCGTTCCGATGCGCCCGCCCCACGTCGCCCGCGCCGATGGTCAGAAGTCGAGCCGCAGTCCCGCGCTGAAGGCGAAGTTGTTCGCCGTATTGCCGTCGATGCCCAGGGTCGTTGCGTCCTGGAAGTTGAACTTGCCGATGTAATCCTTTGCCATCACGCGGAGCGCGACGCCGCGCGTGAGCGCGAAATCGGCGCCCGCGCCGATGTTGCCGGCCAGGTTCGTCGCCTGCGTGTGCAGCACCGATTCGTCGATCGTGTAGCGCATCTCGCCCACGCCGGCCTGCACGAACGGCGAGAGCGCGAGACCACTGCCCCGGGCGAGGTTGAAGTCGTACTCGAGCCCGGCGTCGTACATCAGCATCGAGCTGTTGCCAACGGAGACGCCGCCGAAGAACGGCAGGCCGACCTCCATGCTCGACGACGTGTAGCCGACGTTGCCAATGAGCGACAGGTTCGGTGCGATCGAAAGTCCAACCTGCGTGCCGTACAGCACGCCGGGCTTGCTCGTGATGCTGGTGCCGAGCGGACCGTTGAGGTAGTTGCCGAAGACCATGTAGCCGGCGTACGGCGCGATATGCAGCACCGTGCCGCTCGCCGGTGCCTGGGCCGCGAGCGGCATCGCGACCAGCGAACCGGCGACCGAAGCCGAGATGAGAACCTGATGAAGCCTGCGCATATGGTGAGCTCGGGAGAGGTGAGCGACAAAGAAGCCACCTGCCCCGAAGGCATTCCAAGGGCCACAGTTCCCAGGGACGTCGCAGCAATCCAAGTTGTTGCAACTACTCGCGTTGGCTGCATGGCGAGCCCGAGCGAGCACGGTTCGATCGTCCAGAATGGCGGACGCTCGTACGTCCACTTGGGGCGGCGCTGGGCCGGCCGGCGGTCAGATGTAGCCCATCGCCTGCAGCGCTTCGTACCGCCGGAGCGGCGAAGAGGGATAGTTCGTTCCGCTGCCGTCCACGCGAAAGGATCGCCCCGGGAAGCGCACCTGATGCGCCGTTGCCATGACGGCGTCCCACGCGGTCGGAATCGTATAGCCGAACGCGTTGGCGATGAGCACGTCATCATAGTAGCCGGCCGTGAGAAGCCGCCCGTCTTCCTTGTAGACGTCGTACAAGTACAGATCGCGAGCGATGGATTCCGGAAACTGGATCACCTTGCCGGGCACGCGCGGGTCCATGTACATCGTGCAGGACGCGCCGAAGCCCGGCGCCACGTTCGGGCGAAAGCTGCCGTCGATCAGCGCGGCGAAGGTGTCGCCCAGCGGGTCGCGGTTGAGGTTCCAGAACAGGTTCGGGTGCGCGTTGTACCCGAAGCGCTCGCACTTCTCGAAGAACCATATGCCGTCTCGCGCCGCGATGAAGTTGGCGTCGCCGAAGCCGGTATATCCGGCGGCCGCATAGGCCGGGAACAGGCGGCCGATCGTCTCTCGAACCGCGCGGCTCTGCAGCGGAACAGCGAACGCAAAATCGAACGCGCAGCCGGCCAGGCTCCCGAGGTCGGCCGTCAGCTTCATCTTCGATTCGAGCGTCATGAAGGCAAACCGCGGTTCGCCCCGGACGAACCAGGCTTCGATGTTCGCCTCGATGCCGTCCTTGCGCTCCTGGAGCAGGAACGGCGAGTCGCTGCGCAGCGACCGCAGGTGCTGGCGCAGCTCCAGGTTCGCGTCGGCCGACGCCTCCGACTGCGGCAGCCAGGTGTCGTGCGACTCGCCGCGGTCCGGCTTGAAGACGTACGCCGACTCAGGATGCTCGTTCAGAAACGCTAATGCCTGCTCGGCGTCGTCGAACGCGTGCGACGGCGGCGGTACGAGACCATAGCGGTCGACGAACGACAGGCACGCATCGCGGTCATGCTCCATGGTGTCGGCGTACCGGCCGCCGCCGAAGACCTGAAAGCCTTCGCGTCGCAGCAGCTCGTTCTCCTCGACGCTGTGATTCTCGTCCCAGATCCAGATTGCGTCGTGGTAGCGCTGCCGATCGTGCAGCAAATCGCGCAGCGGGCGTTTCGTCACGAGGCCGTTGCCGACGAGATCGTAGCACCTGGCGCTCCGGCGGTCATCGATGCCGCGCACGCCGACGATCACCTCGTGCCCTTCGTCGATCAACCGAAGCGCGAATCCAAGTCCCGCGAAGTAGCTCGTGGCGATGATGAAGCGCATGCGCGCGGCGGCGGTAGAATCGCCGCCACAATAAAGCAGGGGCCGTGCCGATCAGTCAGGCGCGGAACGCGCGACGCGCTCGCGCACCCGCCAGCCAAACCGCGCGAGCGACACGCGTGCGCCGGCGTCCACGACGACTCCTTCCCGCGCGAGGCGCAGCCGCTGGGTGACGCCGGACGGCGACGCCGCACGCTTGAGACTCAGCTCGCCCTTCGCGTTCACTACGCGATGCCACGGCACCGCGCTGCCGTCGCGCAATGCGGCCAGCGCGTAGCCGACCTGCCGTGCATGTCCCGGCAGACCGGCGAGCCGGGCGACCGCACCATAGGTGCTCACGCGGCCGCGCGGGATTCGGCGAACGATCGCGTAGAATCTCTCATAGGATGACGGCGACGCCGCGGGCATTGGTCAGATGCAGACGACGGAGACGTCGATCATCGAGGGCGCGAAGCAAGGCGCTCCTCGATCAGCGCCTGCACGGCTGCCAGCTCGTCGCCGACGACCTCCAGGCGCGGGGGCCGCACGCGCGCACTTCCCTGACCCACCGCCGCCTGCACGAGCTTGATCAGCTGCACGAACTTCGGCACCGTGTCGAGGCGGAGCAGCGGGAGAAACCACTCGTACAGCGTGCGCGCTTCGTCCAGCCGGCCGTTCCACGCCGCGTCGAACAATCGGACGGATTCATCGGGCAACGCGTTCACGAGTCCCGCTACCCAGCCGCTGGCGCCGACCGGCACCGACTCGACGATCGCGTCGTCCATGCCGACGAAGATGACGAGCCGCTCATCGTGCAGCTCGCGAATTGCCGTAACGCGCCGCACGTCCCCGCTCGACTCCTTCACGGCGTGCAGGTTCTCGTGCGGGACCAGCTCCCGGAGCTGCGCGGCGGAGACGTCAGTGCCGTAGGCGATTGGATTGTTGTAGAGCATGCAGGAGAGCGGCGTCGCGCCGATCACGGCGTCGAAGTGCGCCTTGGTTTCCCGCCAGTCGCCGCGATACACGTACGGCGGCAGCACCATCAATCCATCGCAACCCGCGCCCTGCGCCCGTCGCGCCAGCGCCACACACTCGGCCGTGCTCAGGCCCGCGATCCCCGCCACCACCGGAACGCGGCCATCGAGCGCCCGGACAATCGTTTCGAAAATGCTGATCTTCTCGTCGAAAGCCAGCGTGGCGGACTCGCCGAGCGACCCGAGCGCCACGATCCCGCGGCAACCGTGTTCGACCAGCCATTGCACGTGAGCCGCGAGCCGATCGTGATCCACCGCGAGATCGGCGAGAAAGGGCGTGGTGATGGCGGGAAACACACCGGCCCAGTCGTGCTGATGCATCAAGGAATCCTCATTCTGGAAGGAGCGTTGCGACTCGTGCGGGGCGAAGGGGCGGTCGAACCGTATCGGGAGGCCAGGACCTCACGCATTCTAACGCGGCCCCGCAGATGCGTCCCTGGCAGGCGCCCATCCCGGCGCGGGTGTAGAGCTTTGCCTGGCGCGTCGTCCACGACGAATCGAGCTGTCCGAGGCGGACGTCCTCGCACCGGCACACGATCGTGGAGTCGTCGGCGAGCGATCGAAGCTCGGGGCGCAGCGCAAAGGCAGCATCGAGCTCGCGGGCCGCGCGCCGCAAGCGATTCCGACGCCGAACATCCGCAGCCGCGGGCGAGAGGCCCGCCGCCGTTCGACCGGCGATCGAGCCTTCAGCCAGCGCCAGATCCACACCGCCGATGCCCGTCGGCTCTCCGGCGCAATACACGCGCGCCCTCGACGTGGCTTGCCGCTCGTCGACGCGAACGAAGCCCTCGAGCAACTCGCAGCCAAGCAGCCGCGCCACCTCCACATTCGGCACGAGCCCGAATGCCGCGCAGAGCACGTCACACTGGAGGTCCCGGCACCGCCCATCGGCATCGATCACCTCGACGGAAGTGACGCGTTCGTCGCCGTGCGCGGCGGCGATCCACGTGCCGAATGCGTACGGCGCGCGCACGAATGCGGCGCGGAGACGCGCTGCCTGCAAGGCCGTGGACGGTCGCCGCCAGAGCGCGGCGGCAAACCGCATCACTCGGCCAGCCGGTGCTTGTTCGGCGACGAGCACCACCCGCGCTCCGGCGTGGGACAGCGACGCGGCGACCGGAAGCAGCAATGGACCAGACCCGGCGATCACGATCCGCTTGCCGCGAACGTTCATTCCGCTCTTGAGCAACGCCTGCGCGCCGCCGACGCCGAAAACATTGGGAAGCGTCCAGCCCGGAAACGGCAGGAAGCGCTCGCGTGCACCGGTCGCGAGCACGATCGCCCGCGCGTCGATGAGCAAACGCTCATGTTCCCGCTCGATCAGGACGTGAAGGCCGTCATCGCGGCGTTCCACGTCGACGACACCGGCGCGCGACTCGACCGCTGCTCCGCTGTCGCGCAATCGCCGAAGCCAATGCCGCGCAGCGCGCGGCGGGTGCGTGTGCGACGACGACCGCCAGATCTGCCCGCCCGGCGCCGCAGCTTCGTCGACGATGACCACCCGCGCGCCGCTTTCGGCGGCGTTCGTCGCCGCGGCGATGCCGGCTGGCCCCGCGCCGACGACGAGGACGTCGCACGCATGCGCCGCCGTCATTCGCCGGCGCCCGTGTCGATGCGCATTCCCGGCTCGACCGTCCGCATGCAGGCGCGCTGGTGCGGCACGTCGTCGATCGTCACCCGACATTCATAGCAGACGCCCATGCCGCACAGTGGCGCGCGAGCCGATCCGTCGGGTGAAAGACGGAATGCAGTCACGCCGGCGTCGAGCAGCGCGCTGGCCACGCTCGTTCCACGCGTCGCGACGACCGTCAATCCGTCGACGTCGATCTCGATGCGTTCGGTCACTGCACCGGCGCCGCGGCGAGGGCGCGCATCGGAGTAAAGGGTGCGTCGTCGATCGCCGGAGTGCGGCCGGCGATCCGGTCGGCGATGATCTGTGCCGTAGCGAGCGACGTCGTGATACCAAGCCCTTCGTGGCCGGCGGCGACCCACAGGCCGGGCGTCGGTTCCCACCGGCCAATCAGCGGAAGCTTGTCCGGTGTGGCCGGTCGAAAGCCCGTCCATGCGCGGATCACCGAGAGTTCGCCAAGCCCGGGCATCAAATCCGCGGCGCGCGCCAGCATGCGGCGCAGCACGTCGCGATTGAGCTGCGCGTTCCACCCGGCCAGCTCGCGCGACGACCCGATGAGTACCTGGCCAGTGGGCCGTGGCTGCACGTTGAACGCGACGGACTCGCCGCTCATCGAATGTGCGCTGGTGAGATAGCCCAGCTCGACGAGCTGATGCCGACAGAAGCCGGGATACCGATCGGTGATCGCGAGATGCCCCTTGCGCGGAATGATCGGCAGCTCGGGTGTGAGCGCGGCGGCGCCGACGCCGGCGGCGTTCACGACGACCTCGCCGCGCAACGTTCCGGTGTCGGTACGCACACCGTTGGCTTCGATCGCAGTCACATCGACGCCTTCGCGCAGCACCGCGCCCTGTGCACGCGCGAGGGCAAGCAAGCGCAGTGTCGCGCCGGGCGGATAGATCACCTCGTCGCCAGGCACGAGCAGTGCGCCGGCCAGTCCCGACCGCAAGTTCGGTTCGGCCTCCGCCAGCTCGCCGGCGTCGAGCAGCTCCGCCTGCACGCGCGCCGACGCGTACGTCTCGCGCTTGCTGCGCAACGCGGCAATCTGCGCGTC
>JAICKA010000007.1 GCA_025928185.1 Gemmatimonadaceae bacterium | reverse complement strand
TACGGCGTCATGGCGTACGGCGTGAGTCTCCGCCAGCGAGAGATCGGCGTCCGCATCGCACTCGGTGCGCAGCCGGGGCAGGTGCGGCGGATGATCTCTCGCGCCGGTGTCGGACTGGCCGCGCTCGGCGTCCTCATCGGCGTCGTCGTGGCCCTCGGCGTCACGAGATTCCTGCAATCACTACTTTATGATGTGAGTCCGACCGACCCGCTGACGCTGATCGGTACGTGCGTCGTGCTGCTGCTCGTGGCGCTGGCCGCGAGCTGGATTCCGGCCAGGCGCGCGGCGGCGGTGGACCCGTCCGAGGCGTTGCGGTCGTAGATCGTGGCCGGGCATCAGTCAGCTTCGTGTAAGCTGGATCGATGTATCGTTATGGGCGCACCATTCCCAGGAGGACTCATGCGCCGCCTCTGGTCCACGCTCCTCGCGCTGTCGTCGCTCGCGCTCGTCAACGCCGCAACCGCGCAGACTCCGCACTATCACGTCGCCAAGACGATCGACCTCGGTCACGCCCGCGCCGACTACATCATCGTCGACACCCATGGCCGGCGGCTGTACGGACTGGGCGACAAGGTGATCAACGTCGATCACGACAGCATCGTCGGCAGCGTGCAGGGCGGCGGCGGGGGGTACGCGATCGCGTCGGATCTCGATCGCGGCTTCGTTCGCAACGGCACGCTGTTCAACCTCACCACGCTCGCCGTGAACGGTCACGTCGAGGCGGCGGGCGACGGCATTCGGTACGACCGCGTCACCCATCGCGCGTTCACCTGGCGCGACAAGGATGCGTGGATCGTGGACATGCGCACCGGCAAGCTGATCGAGAAGTCGACGATCGGCGATGGTCTCGAGAGTGGTGTCGTGGACGGCCGTGGCAAGATGTTTCTCAACGTCGAAGACTCGGGCTTCGTGCAGCGCATCGACACGCGCACGTTGAAGATCGAGGAGACCTTCAAGGTGCCGCGGTGCGGGCATGCGCAGGGGCTGTCGATGGACACGAAGACGCGCCGGCTGTTCATGGCCTGCGACACGGAGATGGTCGTGCTCAACGCCGACAACGGCCGCATTCTCTCGCGCATCAAGGTGCCGAGTCGCGCCGACGAGAACTGCTTCGACCAGAGCACGCGGCTGGCCTTCAATCCCAATCGTGCCGACAGCACGATGACGGTGGTGCACGAGGATTCGCCGGACAAGTTCACGGTGGTCGAGAAGGTGCCAACCGGCGGCGCGGCACGCACGTGTGCGGTGGACGACGTGACGCACAAGGTCTACGTGTTCTATTACAACGGAACGAGCCGAGCGACGGCGCGGCTCGTGGCGGCGGTGATGGCGCCGTAGGGCGGCGCCCTTGCCCTAAGCGTGCTACGGGTGTTATGCTGCGCTTCCCCTCACCGTACTACCGAAGCCAGTGTCCGACCGCGACGTCGATCTCATCCAGGGCACGCTCAACGTGCTCATCCTCAAAACCCTCTCGTGGGGCCCGCGGAACGGATACGCCATCGCGCGCTGGGTCCGCGACACCACGGCTGGCGACATCGAGCTCGAAGAGGGCGCGTTGTACCCGGCCTTGCATCGCATGGAGCATCGCGGGTGGATCGCGGCCGAGTGGGGGGTGAGCGAGAACAACCGCCGCGCGAAGTACTATCGGCTCACGACGCTCGGCCGAAAGGCGTTACGGGCACGCACGCAGAGCTGGGAGCGGCTGGTCGACGCGGTTGGCAAGGTCCTGCACGCGCAAGCCGGCAACGCCTGACGGAGCCCAAGCGATGCACACCCCGCACGACGACACACCGGCCGAACCAAAATGGCGGCGGTACCTGCGGTTCTTCCGGCCGAATCCCGCGGCCGATCTCCAGGACGAGTTGCGCGATCACCTCGAGTCGGTGGTCGAGGAGCTGGTCGCGCGCGGCATGACGCCGGAAGCGGCGCGCGCCGAGGCGCACCGTCGATTCGGCGATGTGTCGCGGATCCGCGGTGAAGTCGAGCGGCTCGACGAGACGCAGCTCACCCGCGAGCGGCGGACGGTCGCGCTCGAAGCATTTCTCCATGACGTGCGCTACGCCGCGCGCGGACTGCGCCGCAGCATCGGCTTCACGCTCGTCGCGACGATCTCGATCGCACTGGGCGTCGCGGCGAACGCGACGATGTTTTCCGTCGTGAACGCCGTGCTCTTCCGCCCGATCCCCGGCGCCCACGCCGAGCGTCTCGTGCGGGTATATGAAAATCATCACAGCCCGTTGACGTGGACCCAGCTCGCCTGGTTTCGGGCGCATACGACGGCGTTCGACGGCATCGTCGGCGAGCGGTATGGCGCGATGGGTTTCCGCGGCGCGCCGGGCGCCGAGGCCGAACGCATTCAGACGTCATACGTCACCCAGGGCTTCTTCCCGGCACTCGGCGTGCGGATGGCGCTCGGACGCGCGTTCGACGTCAGCGATTCGGCCGACGCGAGTGCCGGCAGCGTTGCGGTGATCAGCCACCGGTTCTGGGAGCGGCGATTCGCCGGCGACAGCTCGATCGTGGGACGTCGCGTCTCGGTGAGCGAGCATCCGATTACGATCGTCGGCGTCACTGCGCCGGACTTCCGCAGCTCCGTGCTGGGCTGGACGCCGGACATGCTCGTGCCGATCGCCATGGCGCCGGCGCTGACCGGCACTCGGCTGCAGGATTTCGGCGGCAGCCTGTACACCACGGCACGACTCCGCGTCGGCGTCGCCCCCAGCGCCGGTGAAGCGGAGCTGCGCGGTGCGCTGGCACAGCTCGCGCGAACCGACAGCGCCGCCTACGATCGCATGACCGTGCGCGTCGGCAACGTCCGCGGCGTCAACGCCGAGCAGCGCGCCGGTGTCACGATCGGTTCCGTATTCCTGATGGCGATGGTGGGAATGGTTCTCCTCATCGCCTGCGCCAACGTCGCCAACCTCCTGCTCGGCCGTGCGGCGACGCGGCGCACGGAGCTCGGCATTCGGCTCGCGATCGGCGCGAGCCGCGGGCGCATCGTTCGACAGATGCTCACCGAAAGTCTGCTGCTTGCGTCGATCGGCAGTGCCGTCGGCTTCATGGGGGCCTTGCTCCTCACGCGCCTGTTGCCCGCGGCGTTGCCGCAGGCCGGACTCGATGCATCGTACTTCCAGCCGGACCTCACCGTCGCACTGTTCACCGGCGCGCTGTGTCTCGTGACGACGGTGCTGTTCGGTTTGATGCCGGCTCTGCACGCGTCGTCGCCGCAGCTCACCGGTCTGCTCAAGGGCGACGATCCGCACGCTCGCCGGCGCAATCGACGCGGTGCGCTCGTCGTGACGCAGGCCGCGCTGTGCGTGCTGTTGCTGGCCGTTGCATCGCTGTTCCTGAGAAGCCTTGCCAGCAGCCGCGATGTCGATCCCGGATTTCGTGCCGACGGCGTGGTCGATGTCGACGTCGATCTCGGATTGCTCGGGCCGGGTGTGAAGGCGCCCGCGGTCTTCGCCAACATCGTGCGCGACGCGTCGTCGCTGCCGTCGGTGCAGTCGGCATCGCTCGCTGCAGTGGTTCCGCTGGGCGGCAGCAACATGGAGACGCGCGTTGTGCAGGACGGTATGACGCTGCGCAGCCGGGGCGATGCGCCGGCGGTGTACTTCAACGTCGTCACGCCGAAATTCTTCGCCACGCTGCGCACGCCGATTCTGCGCGGCCGCGAATTCCTCCCGACTGACGGCGAATCGTCGCCGCACGTCGCCGTGATCAACGAGACGGCGGCGCGCCGGCTCTGGCCGGCGGGCGACGCACTGGGCAAGCGATTCCGGCTGAGCGGCGACGATACACTGTACGAGGTGGTCGGCATCTCGCGGGACGCGAACTACGTGATGCCGGGCGAATCGCCGAAGGCGACGGTGTACTTCGCGTTCAGCCAGATGCCGCGCTCGGAGATGACGTTGCAGCTCCGCACGTCCGCCCCGCTAGCGACGATCCGATCCGCACTCTGGTCCGTGGTGCGCGCGAGCGCACCGACGCTGCCGCCGCCGCCCGTCGTCACGATGACGGACGACATGTCGATCACGCTGCTGCCGGTGCGGCTCGGCGCCGGCCTACTCGGCGCGTTCGGTGGGCTCGCGCTGGTGCTCGCCGCGGCGGGGATTTACGGCGTCGCGTCGTACTCGGTGGCCAGTCGCACGCGCGAGATCGGCATCCGCGCCGCCTTGGGCGCAACGCGCGCGCGCCTCGTGCGGATGGTGCTGTGGGAGAGCGGACGCCGCGTCGCGATTGGATCGATCATCGGGCTCGGAGCGACGATTGCGATCGCCGCGGGATTGGCTCGCGTCCTGTACGGCGTCCAGGCCGTCGATCCGATGGTACTGCTTTCGGTGATCGTCACCATGGCCGGCGTCGCAGTGATCGCGTCGCTCGCGCCCGCGGTGCGCGCGGCGAATGCGGATCCGGTGACGTCGATTCGCGCGGAGTAGTAACTTCGACGCCGGACCGACACTGGAGCATCCATGCGCGTGGTTGCAATTGCGGCAGCGATCGCGATGTGTACGACGGTGCCGCGCGCATCCGCGCAGACGTTGCTCGATTCAGTTCCCGATCAGGATGTCTGGCTTTCAGGAGCGCTCGGCGTTGGCACGATCGGCGTCGCCGCGGATCTCGGTCTGTGGTATACGCGACGAGGTCTTGCGCTCGCCGTATAGGGAAGCGCGGACGAGCAACTGTTCGGCGAACAGCGCAACGTCTGGGCATTCCTCGTCGGCGCGGCTCTGGACCGGGGGCACGATCGGCTCGTTGGTGCGATCGGGCCGGCCACACTCCACTCTGCCGTTTGCGGCGACGATAGTGGCTGCCAGCAGGGTGTTCGTTATCTCGCGCTCGCGTTTGCCGGCGAAGCGTTCGTCCATGCTCCCGTGATCGGCATCGGGATCGACACGTTCGGTGCGCTCGCGCCCAGGCGAAAATCCCACATCGCCGTCGGGCTCTCGGTGCAGCTCGGGTGGCTCGGGAACGGTCGGTGATCAACCGCCGCGCGCGCTGGGTGGCGACTACGGATTGCCGCCTTCGCTGGCAAACCGCTTCATGACCGCCGCTCGCGATCTCGCGACGTAGTCCCTGCACGACGCCGGATCGCGCAGCGTCGCGATTGTGCCGCTGTCGCGCGCTGCGAGCCGCTCGATGAGGTTCGACGCATCGGGGTGCGTCGTCATCAGGATGTCGCACGGCAGACTTGCGAGTCTCGTCAGGCCGTTCTCGAAGTCGTGCACTGCCGTCGGATACGTGGTGTTCTTCGTGAACAGGAACCCCGGTGCAGACACGGCGGTCTGACTGTCCGCATACAGCATGTGCAGACACTCATCGTGCTCGCACGACACCCACGTCCAGCTCGTGCCGCCGGGCGTGTGGCCCGGTGTGAAGTGCGCGGTGAGCGTGAGCGGGCCGACGCGAATGCTTTCGTCGTCCGCAATCACGCGCACCGACGCCACCGGGGGATACGGCAAGTCGATGGCGAACTGCGGATCGGCCGAATCGGACATGCCCCGCTCGAGCGTCGCGGCGCTCCACGGACTCGCCGCCACTTCGGCCTCCGACGCGCGCTGGATGGCCGCGATGCCGCCGGCATGATCGAAATGCGCGTGCGAGTTGAGGATGACCTTGATGTCCTCGACGCGAAAGCCGAGCGCGCGGATGTTGGCCATGACCTGCGGGGCGGACATCGCCAGCGTGCCGTCGATCAGGATGTGGCCTTTGGGCGACGTGACGAGAATCGACGACAGTCCGGCGGTGCCGACGTAATAGGTGTTGCCGAAGATGCGCGCCGGAGCGTGCGGCTGGTTCCAGGCGGCGCAGGAGTGACAGCGCGACGCGGAGTAGTCGACGCGCACGGTGTCGCGGGATTGAGCCCCCGCGGTCGTGCCGGCGGCCACGAGGAGCATCAGCGGGAGAAGGCGACGCATGTCGAATAGTAGCGCACTTGCCCGCAGCGGCGATGCGTCGGATAGTATCGCATGCTCCGCAAGGCGACTCCCGAGCGCATCAGCGCGTTCTCCGACGGCGTGTTCGCCGTGCTCATCACGGTGCTCGTGCTGGAGCTTCGGCCACCGGCCGTGCCGAGCTACAAGGCGCTGCTCCTGCTCTGGCCGACGTGGTTGAGCTACGCGGTGACGTACCTGTTCATCGCCATCGTCTGGACCAATCATCATTTTCTGATGCGCTACGCCGACGAGGCGAGTCCGCGGCTCGTCTGGATCAACTTCGCGCATCTGTTCTCGATGTCCCTGCTCCCGCTCTCGACGGCGTGGATGGCGGTGAGCCGGCTGGCGCCGCAGCCGGTGTCGTTCTACGCTGGGGTCTTCTTCCTCGTCAACGCGACGTACATCGGATTGATCCGGGAGCTGATCGACCGCGAGAACGTCGAGATTCCGATCCCGGCGCGCCGCGCCATGCGCGTGCGGTCGCGCGCGACGCTCGGCGTGTTCGGCATTGCGGCGATCGTCGCGCTGATATTCCCCGTCGTCGGCCTGCTGCTCTGTGTCGCCTGTCTGGTGTTCTATCTCAGGCCGGAGCCGACGGGCGCGTACGCAGGGCTCTTCACGGCCAGGAAACGCTCGGTTTCCCGCCCGGCGCTCAGCGGTAAATCGAAAGCGGATTGATCGGCACGAAGCATCGAGGATTGTCGAGCACGCGCCCGAACTCGTGGCGGCGTGCGCTGACAGGCATGTCCAATGCACCGGGCGACTGTTCGCGTCGATCGTTGCCTGGAGGCGACCAATGCTCAAGACTCGCATACTCATCGTGGCTGGTGCGCTGCTGCTTGCCGCGTCCGCCAGCTCCGCCGCCGCCCAAGGTCGCGGGCGGGGCCGCCCATCGCCGCAACACGGGCGCCCGCACGCCGTCACCCCGCAACAGCAACAGCAGCTGATCTTGCAACAGCGGCAGCGCGACATCCAGTACCGCCAGCGGCTCCAGCAGCAGGTGGTGGCTGCGCAGGCACGCGAGCGGCAACTGCAAACGGCCCGGCGCAACGCGCAGTACGCGCAGCAGCAGCGCTACCTCGAGGCGTTGCGGCTTCAGCAGCAGCGTCTCCAGGCGCAGCGCGACTACGCCCGCGATCCGTACTTCACCACGGCGCCGACATATCGGTACAGGGTCGGGAGCGCCTATCACGAAACGAATCAGTATGGCGTCGCCGTACTGCAGCAGGCGGTGAACAACGGCTACGTGCAGGGCGTCGAGGCCGGCCGCGCCGATCGCGCCGACCGCTGGCCGGCGAATTACCAGAACTCATACGCCTACCAGGATGCGACGTACGGCTACACCGGCCAGTACGTCGACCTGCCGGACTACAGCTACTATTTCCGTCAGGGTTTCCAGCGCGGATACCAGGACGGCTACTCCGCCCGCTCGCAGTACGGCACGTTCTCGAACGGCAGCGGCTCCATTCTCGCGAACTTGCTGACGAGCATTCTGGGATTGCAGCCGTTGCCCTGATCTCCAGTTGGCCAAAGTGCTGACCGGGTCGCGCGCGGACTCCCGCTAAACGGCACGGGTCCGCGCCGGCAGCGGAGCCATGCTTGCGCCGCGTCGGCGAGCGCCGCATATACGAGGATCTCCTCCGGAGCACTCGAATGCGGCTGTTCGCGACTAGACGTTCGAAAATTGTCGGCGGCGTGGCGATTGGAACCGTCAGCTTCGCCAGCGGCCAGTGGCTCCTCGAACGGCACGTTCAGCTGATCGACGTTCTGCTGTTCGTGGCGATCCTCAGCCTGATCCTTTGGAGCCTACAGCCCAGCAGACCTGGGGTGACGCGGTAGTGGTCGCCGCTAATTGAACGATCGCCGCCCGCACGTCAATCGTTTCGCAGGATGTCCATGACCGCGATGCGCGAGGCGCGGCGGGCGGGCAGATAGCTGGCCGCGACGGCGACGGCTGCGAGGACGACTACGGCCGCGGCGCAGGCGCGCGGATCGACGAAGTCGAGCGCGGTGAACATCGAGCGCAGTACACGCACCGACACGGCGGTGCCGAGCACGCCGAGAGTGATGCCGAATGTGGTCAACTTCACGCCGTCGCTCAGCGTCAGACCGAGCAGCTTGCGCGGCGACGCGCCCAGTGCGGACCGAACCGCCAGCTCGCGCGTGCGCTGCTGCACGCTCTGCGCGATGATGCCGTAGAGGCCGATCGCCGCGAGCAGCAGCGCAATCGCGCCGACGGCGCCGAGCCAGGCGCTTGCGCGACGTTGGGGCTTGAGCTGACCGGCGATGCGGCTCGTCTGTGGCGTCGATACTGGATCAGTGCTCGGAAGGCTCGAGGCTGGCAGGATCGAGCGTACGATGCTGTCAGGCACGATCCTTCGGCCACGGCCGCGCAGCACGAGGGTGAGGGTCCCGAAATCCATGTGCTGCGAGTAAGGCAGATAGATCGTCGCTGCCGGCTCCGCGGTGATGCCGCTGTACCGAACGTCGCCGACGACGCCGATCACTCGCATCGGTACGCGGCCGACGCGCGGCGTGATTCCGACGACGTACTTGCCGATCGGATTCTCATGCGGCCACAGTTCGTCGGCAGCGCGACGACTGACGATGGCGACCGGCGGCGCGTGGTCGTCGTCACTCGAGGTCACGTCGCGCCCTCGAAGGAACGACACGCCGATCGCTGCGAGCGCACCCGGATAGATCTTGTCGACGTAGACGTGGAACGCCGCGGGACCTGTGCCTGGAAGCGAGGCGCCTGGTGGCGGCTCCTCGCCGCGGCGGTAGACCGTCGACGGCTCTTCCCACGGCGTGGGCGGAACGGCGCTGGCGAAACCGGCCGCTGCGATCTGCGGCACGCCGCGCGCTCGAGCCAGCACGGCCCTATAGAAAGCCACCTGCCGCGTGCTGTCGACTCCTTCGTCGCGGTCTTCGGGAAAGATCGTACTGAGCCCCTGCGGATCAAAGCCGATATTCGTGGCGAGGGCACGCCGCACGGCGCCGAACACGACGGTCGAAGAGAGGAGCAGGACCAGCGACGCCGAAATCTGTACAATGACGAGCGCTCGCTGGCCGCGCGAGCGGCGACGGCCCGCGCCGGCGCCATCCTTGAGGACCGTCGACGGAGCGACACGCCCGATCTCGAGGGCTGGCGCGATCGAGACGATGAGCATTGTCAAAAGGCTGGCGCCGATCGCCAGCGCCAGGACGCGCCAGTCAAGTGTGAGATCCATTCCGTCCATCGCGACGATGGTGCCGACCATCGCACTCCAGTGAACCAGAAACCACGCCAGCGCGATGCCGACGAGCGCAGCCGCCGCGGCGAGCAGCGCATGCTCCGTCACCAGCCGCCCGACGAGCGACGCCCGCGACGCGCCGAGTGCGAGGCGGGTGGCCAGCTCGCGGCGCCGCGCCGAGGCCCGCACGATCGAAAGGCTCGCCACGTTCGCGCAGGCGATCACGAGGAGGAGCGCGACGGCCGCGGCGAGCAGGCGCGGCATGCGGCTCGCCGCAACGCGCTCGTCGATCGTCATACCGGCGCCGCGATAGACGCGCACGCCTCGCCCGCGATCCTCGGGATACGTCGCCGCGAGCCGCGCCGCAATCACGGTGAGCTCGCGCCGCGCGTCGTCGACGCTTGCAGCTGGCGCGAGCCGGCCGACGATGCGGCCGCTGACCGCGGAGCGCGACTCGAGCGGCATTGGATAGCGCATGACGGCACCGAGGATCGTGAGTGGAATCCAGACCTGCATCGGGTGCGTCGCCATCGCGCCGATGAAGCCGGGCGGCGCGACGCCGACGATCACGAGCGAATAGCCGTCGAGGCGGATCGTCTGCCCAACGGCCCGAGTCGGCGTGCCGAAATGCGAATGAGCAAAGTCGTAGCAGACCACGGCGACCGGAGCGGGCGAGTGCGGCGCCGCGTCGACCGAATCGAGCAAGCGGCCGGCAACGGGGTGTATCTCGAGGACGGAGAAGAAGTCGCCGGTCACGTAGCTCACCCAGACGTGGCCGGCGTCTTCACCTGTGTGGAAACCCATCGAGGTGCCGTCGTAGAGCGCGAGCCCGCTCAGGGACCTGGCCTGCGCTCGAAAGTCGACGAAGTCCGCGTAGCTGAAGTCGTACAGACCGGTCGAGCCGCGCACCGGTTCGGCGCTTACGAGCCGATCGGGATCAGCCACCGCGGGAAGCGGCCGGAGGAGCGACCCTTTCACGATCGTGAACAATGCCGTCGCTCCGCCGATGCCGATCGCCAGCGTGAGCACGGCCGTGATGACGTATACCGGCGAGCGGCGGAGCGAACGGGCAGCGTGCCGCAGCGTGCGTGCGGCCGTCGCGATCGACTCGCCAACCCATGCATCGCGCGTCGACTCCTTCACCTGCTCGATCCCGCCGCTGGCCACGAGCGCGGCGCGGCGCGCTTCCGGCGGCGACATGCCATTTCTCTCATAGTCGGCGGCGAGCAGGTCGACGTACGCCCGCAGCTCGTCGTTCAACGCCGCCTCGACCTCGCGACGATGGAAGAGATTGCTCCACAGGCTGCGGAGCCGCGACAGCACGCCCACGTCAGGTCGCCTCGAGCGCGGCGCGCATCGCGCCGGCGACGCGGCGCCACTCGTCGGTTTCGGCCGCGAGCTGGCGGCGGCCGGCGGCCGTGAGCCGGTAGAACTTGGCGCGGCGCTTGTTCTCCGAATCGCCCCACGAGGCGGCGAGCCAGCCGCGTTCCTCGAGGCGGTGCAGCGCGGGGAAGAGCGAGCCCGGACGAACCACGTACGCGCCGCGCGTGATCTGCTCGACCCGGCGCGAGACGCCGAGTCCGTGGAGCGGCTCGAGGCTCAGCGCCTTGAGGATCAGCAGGTCGAGGGTGCCCTGAAGGAGCGGGGTGTGCGACGACGGCATGGCGACCTATCGAATGTCGATAGCAGCAGGCTATGGCCGGACGTATCGAATGTCAATAGGAGCGCCGGTGCAGCTGGCGAACGGCGCGACCGCATGATTCATTTCGGTATGCGATCTCTCGTGAAGGCTCGCCGGCTGGCTCAGGCGGCCCTGCTCGCCGCCGGTCTGATCTGCGCGGCGACATCCCTCGCGGCTGCCCAATCCACGACCGCCGACTCCATCGCCACCGCGTGCATCGAACGCGACACGAGCACCGCCTGGCAACGCCTCTCCGAGGCGTGGGGCAATGAATCGGGTGCGCACTGGACCAACGCCGCGCTTCGCGAAGAGCTGATCACTCTCGGCGACTCCGATCAGGCGGTTCGGCGCGGCCTGTCGGTCGCCGACTCGATGCGCGACGCCGGGTTCGCGCGCCGCATGGCCGCGCGCGATTCGATCGACGCCGCGGCGCTGTCGCGCATCATTGCGCGCTACGGCTGGCCAACCCGCAGCATGGTCGGCGCGCGCGGAGCCGACGCCGCGTTCCTCGTCGCGCAGCACAATGCGAGCCTGCAGAAGACCGCGTTGCGCCTCATGCGTGCGCTGCCGCGGAGCGAGGTGTCGCAGGCCAATCTCGCGATGCTCGAGGATCGCGTGCTCGTGGGCGAGGGGAAATCCCAGCGCTATGCGACGCAGCTCACGTTCTCGGCCGACGGCAAGCGGATGACGTTTCAGCCCATCCAGGACGTGGAGCATCTCGACGCCCGGCGCGCCGCCGCCGGCTTGCCGCCGCTCACGAGTTACCTCTGTCTGATGCGGGTGATGTACGGGCGCGAGGTCGACGACCCGCGAGCGCGGAAGCCGTAGCGGCCTGCACGCTCACGGCCGCAGGATGTTCCGATCCAGCACCGCCATCAGATTCACGTGGTCATCCGTCCAGTGCACGGCCGGCCCGTCGTTGCCGAGCCAGTACCATTGCTTCGACGCCGCGAGGCGCGCGATCGCCGCTGGTGAACGGGCGATTGCCACGGCGACGGTCGGCCGTACGCCCGCCGCTTCGTCGGCGGGCGACGGCACGTAGTCGTCGATCGCGACCTGGTGGCCTGTTGCGCGCTGCCAGCCGCGGAAGACTGACGCGAGATCGGCGTAGCGATTCGAGATGTGCATGACGAGCACGCCGTCCGGCGCGAGCTTCGACAGGTAGAGTTGCAGCGCTTCGTCGGTGAGCAGGTGCGTCGGGATCGCGTCGCTGTTGAACGCGTCGATCAGCAGCAGGTCGAGCCGGCCGTTCGGCACGGCGGCGAGCAGTTGCCGGCCGTCGCCGGTCGCGAGGTCCACCTTCGCCTTGGCGTCGGCGAGATACGTGAAGTCGCGCCGGGCGATGGCTTCCACCACCGGATCGATCTCGTAGTACGTCACGTGCTGGCCGGCGCGTGCGAGCGGCGCGAGGCAGCCCGCGCCGAGCCCGACGATCCCGATCTCCGCACCCGGCCGGGTCTGGAGCACGGCGGCGCCGAGCGGGCCGGCGGGATAGTAGTAGGCGGTCGGAATGTCGCGCAGCGCCGGCGCCTTTCGCTGCTCCCCGTGGACCGTCACGCCGTGAATGAGCAAACGATCATTCGGGTTGTCCGTGACGCGCGACAACCCGAAGAAGCTCCGCTGCTGGTCGATGATCGGATCGATGAAGTGCAGCCCGGCGAGCACCCAGGCGCCGGCGAGCGTTGCCGAGAGCGCGAACATGCCGGCGGTCGAGTCGAACAGCACCCCGAAGGCAAGCACCGGGAGCGGCATGAATTGCCACCGGAGCGCCGTGTTGCCGGGCGCCCCCGTGGCCGCGTGGCGCGACACGATCACCATGATGCCGGCGACCAGCATTGCACCGAGCATGGCCAGGCCGGGCAGGGAGCGCAGCGTTCGCCACGACAGCGCGCGTCGAACCGTGAGCCACCAGCGTGCGCTCGGCGTCAGGCACGCCAGCGCAATGAGGGTGAGCGGATACTCGGCCACGGACCGGAACACGAGTGGCGCGACGATGCTGTTGAGGAGTCCGCCCGCCGCTCCGCCGACGGCGATCCAGAGATAGAAATCGGTGAGCGCGCTGGCATCGGGCCGGTCGTCGGCGAGATCGCCGTGGCACAGCAGCGCGCCGGTGAACAACACGCCGAGCAGCACCGTGAGCGAAAACCAGAGCGGAAAAAGCGTCGGCACGACGACGAGCACGAGGCAGAGTGCAATGCCGTACGTCGTGCATCGCGCCAGCACGCGCCGCGGCAGTCGGCGCGACGGCGAGAACGCGATGACGAACGTCAGCAGGTAGATCGCCAGCGGCACGATCCAGAGCAGCGGGACCGACACAACGTCGGTTGCGAGCTGCATGGTGACGCTGAGCAGCAGGCTGGCCGCGACGCCGGCGCGGAGCATCCAGGTGAGGCGCCGGCTCAACGTGATCCGGACCGCGGGCGCACTGGCTGGAGCCGTGGCACCCGTGTCCGACGGCCGCACCAGCATCAGCGTGAGCAGACTGACGGCGACGAATACGACGTAGCCGGCGTGCCAGAGACGAAGCTGCGTCGACAGTCCGAACGCCGGTTCGATGAGTACCGGATAAGCGAGGAGCGCGGCGAGGGAGCCGGCGTTCGAGGCCGCATAGAGCCAGAACGGATCGCGCGGCGCGCCGGGCCTGCCCTCGGCGAACCAGCGCTGCGTGACCGAGCTGTTGGTCGACAGCACGAAACAGGCGGCACCCACACCGAGCGTGAGCTGTACGAGAATTCTGATGACCGGCGGCGTGTGGCCGGCAATGGTGGCGAGCGGACGTGGGAGGGCGAGCAGCGAGAGCAGGAGCAGCAGCGCCTGCCACAGTCGCTGGCGCGGCAGTCCGAACGCGTGCATGCTGCCGTGAGCCCACGTGTACCCCGCGACGAGAACGATCTGGAAGAACACCATGCAGGTGTTCCATACCGCCGGACTGCCGCCGTAGATGGGCAGCAGCATGCGGGCGATCATCGGCTCGATGGAGAAGAGCAGGACCGCGCTGAAGAAGACCGAAAAGGCATGAAGCGCGGTTCGCGCACTGCCGAGTTCGACAGGCCGAACGGCGTCCGTTGCGGGGGCGGGATTCATCTGATGTAGGACGATCGAGCGGGCCGAGGCGTCGCGGGTTCGGTCATTGCAGAGCGAGTCGCGACCACTTCCGCCCCTGCAACTCGATGACACCTTCCGATCCGCCAACCGACGGAGACCGCTCGCTCTGGGCGAAGAACCCAGCCGCCTGGCTTGCCGCGATTGTCGACTCCTCGGACGACGCAATCGTCGGCAAGACGCTCGACAGCATCATTCGAAGCTGGAACGCCGGCGCCGCGCGCATGTTCGGCTACACGGCCGAGGAGATCATCGGCAGACCGGTGACGGACCTGATGCCGCCCGAGCTCAAGCACGAGGAAGTCGCGATCGTTGCTCGGCTGTCGCGAGGTGAGCGGGTCGATCACTATCAGACGGTGCGGGTGAAGAAGGACGGCACGCGCATCGACGTGTCGCTGAGCGTCTCGCCGATCCGCGATGCGACGGGCAGGATCGTCGGCGCGGCCAAGATCGCGCGCGACATCACCGAGGAGCGGCGCCTGCGCGACGCCGAGCGACAACTCTCCGAGCAGTTGCAGGAGCAGGCGGTCGAGCTGGAGCAGCAGGTGGAGGAAGCGCAGTCGCTGCAGGAGGAGCTGGAGCAGACGAACGACGAGCTGCACCGGGCGGCGGAGAATGCGCGCGACGCCCAGGCGCGCGCCGAGTCGGCAAATCGCGCCAAGAGCGTATTTCTCGCGACCATGAGTCACGAGTTGCGGACGCCGCTCAACGCCATCGCCGGCTATCTCGATCTGCTGCGGCTCGGGCTTCGCGGCCCGCTCACGGAGGAGCAGCGGGGCGATCTCGATCGGATCAAGCGCAACCAGGAAACGCTGCTGCGGCTGATCGAGGACGTGCTGGACTTCGCGAAGCTCGAGTCCGGCCGGGTCGAGTACCGGCTGGTGGACCTGCCGATCGATGAATTGCTCCGCACCCTCGAGCCGTTCGTCGCACCGCTGCTCGACAAGAAGGGCATCACGTACCACTTCGCACCGTGCGGCGACGGGCTCGTGGCGCGCGCCGATCGCGACAAGGTCGAGCAGATCATGCTGAATCTGTTATCGAACGCGGCGAAGTTCACCGATCAGGGACGCATCGAGGTTCGCTGCACGTCGCGCGACGACACGCTGGAGATCGACGTCGTCGACACGGGTCGCGGGATCTCGAGCGAGCTGCTGGCGACGATCTTCGAGCCGTTCGTGCAGGGCGAGCAGGAGCTGACGCGGACGGCGGAGGGCACGGGCCTGGGCCTGTCGATCAGCCGCCAGCTTGCACGAGGCATGGGCGGCGACGTGCTGGTGCGGAGCGAGTCGGGCAGCGGATCGACGTTTACGCTGGTGCTGCCGAAGGCTGGCGGCGGGTGAAGGACCCCGACCTCTTGCGGCGCCACGATTTGTTCTACAAAATGAAAGTATGAAAAACGTCCGGCTCGGAGCGCTCGAGCTCACGATCCTGCTCGCCGTGGCGCGGCTCGGCGACGAGGCACATGGCCTGGCCGTCCGCCGCGATGCCTCGGCGCGGACGGGGCATGACTACTCCGTCGGCGCGGTCTACACCACGCTCGACCGGCTCGAGGCGAAAGGGCTCGTCACCTCGCGCCGGACCGCACCGCTCGCCGTGCGCGGCGGGCGCTCGCGGCGGCAGTTCCGAGTCACCGCCGCGGGCGGCCGTGCGATGCGCGACGCGCAACAGCGCACCGCCGCGCTGTGGGCCGGCGTCGGCACCTTCAACCCGCGATCGACATGAGCACACCTCCGCGAATTCCGCAGGCGCTTCTCGCGGCGCTCTGCCCGGCCGGCGACTTCCGCGACGCGGTACTCGGCGACCTGGCCGAGGAACATGCGATGCGGATCGAGATCGACGGCGCCGCGGCGGCGGGCTGGTGGTATTGGCGCGAGGCGCTCCGGGCGGCCCCGCACGCGGCGTTCGCCTGGGCGCGCGGCTTTCGACTCCCGGACGCGGTGCGCCTGATCGCGATCGCCGCCAGCACGGTCGTCGTCGCCCGCCTGTTTCAGTATTCGCTCATGTGGATCATCGTCGCGTCGTGGGGCACGATCGCCGATTCGCAGGGGCTCTTGCTGGCCGCGTGGCGCGACGTGGAAGCGTTCCGGCCCGTAACGGCCGCGGTGGTGCACGCGGCGTCCTGGCTGGTCCCGATCGCCAGCGGGTACGTCGCGGCGCGGCTAGACCGGCGCGCCCCGCTCGCCGGTGCGATCGCCCTCGGATTGCTGCTGGCGATCCCGCTCCTGGTCTTCGGCATCGTGCTGCTGTCTGGCGCGAACGGCGCGCGGTTCAATCACACGCTGCTGATCACGGCGCCGAGTGGCTGGCTGGGCTACACGACGGTTGGCGGCGTGTTGCGCGCGTGGCAGGAGGCGCGGACGAGGCGGGCCCGGATCATCGCGACGTGAGCGCGAGCGCACCTTCAGTGAAGCGACTTCATTCCACTTCAGGCCAGCGCTGGTCCGTCACGATGCTGGCGCCGCAACTGCCGCACGTGCCGGTCAATATGGTGTATTCGGCGGCGAGCATCTGGCCACGACCGTGGTGGGCAGCGTCGAATAGCCGCATCCCGCAGGCCGGACACGCGAGGTGAAATGCGGCCCGAATCCGCTTCGTGTGGTGCCGTTTGATGTGGTACGCGACCACGAACACCGCGATCCCGCCGAGAAAAAGTCCCAGTTGGACTCCGCTCGTTGTCCCGTGGCGTATGCGGTAATTCGCCGCTGTCGACGCGACCATCAGACCTGTGATGGCAGAGGCTACCCATACCCACTCGCGTGGTCGATGCAATGCCGCGCGGAACTCGTCGATTTCGCTTGCCAGTTGGGATCGGCTCAGCATCGCTACCATCGGCCGCTCAGTCATCGCTGGAGAGACAGCCGTTGCAGTCGCTCGTCGACCGGGACGGCGGCAACATTACGAGAACTCGTATTCCAACACGAATGGGTGCTCGGTGCCGTGTCCGACCGACGACGTCCCGCGGCCGCTGAGACCGCGCAGCTCTCCCGTGGCCGAACCGGGAACGACGGAATACGACTCTTTGGCTTGGCCGCCCTCATACACGCCGGTGCGCTGCAGGACGAACGATCCGCTCTTGCCGGCGAGTCGGCCGGTGATCCGCTCGAGGCCGACGATCGCCGCCGTGCCGTCGGCGCGGTACATCATCAAGTACTCGACATGGCCGTCACCCGCGATGTCGCCCGTAAAACTCCTCGTGACGGTGGCGCGGGTCAGCTTGGGCAAGCCCTGACCTTCGCTGACGGGCTTTTCGTCCCAGCTCTTGATGGCGAACCGCGCGTTCGCGGAGGTGGCCATTGGTTGGTCTCCGAATGCCGGTGAAGTCGATGCGAGTTGACGGAGGCTCGCGGAGCGTGCCGGGGGACAGTGCACTAGTTCGGCGGCGCTGACAAGTGATTCATGTAAAACTCAAATCGGTCCCGTACAAGATGAGGCCGACCTTCCGCGCGACGGCGCGAGAAGCAGTGTTCTCCCATGCGGTGCTGTACAGCGGCTCAACGCCGAGCGCGCGAACGGCGTGTGCCCATGCCACCACGATGCGCGGAGCGTACCCGCGGCCCCGGAACGCCGGTGCCGTATCCACGCCGGCTTCGTGTACGTGCGGTGTGATGCGCACGCTGCCACAGACCGCGACTGCCTGGCCATCCACGACGAGCGCCATCAAAGGTGCCGTCAGATGAACGTCAGGAACCCACGCAGACAGCAGTGGACGAAGAACCTCCACGTTGTCGTCGCCAACCAGCGAGGCGTTGCCGAGGTCCGTGGGCCACGCCGCATCGGTGAGCGCCGATGGAAACCGAAAGGCGGGGCCGCCCCACACCTTCGTTACGGGTGCCGCGCGGTTGAGCAGACCGATGTACCGTTCTCGGTCGACGGCTCTACCCTCGCTCGCGGCTTCGGCAGCGAGATCGATCGCGTCATCGTCGGCACACGCGCTCAGCGATCTACAGAGCGCGTCGTCGACGTCGCTGCGGCAGCGCCAAACGATTGCGCCATCCGTCCGCCCAAGGTACAGTCGCGGGGCAGCTGGCCCGTTGTGCGCGCGTACGCGTACGATCCGCCCGGCGCCGTCGTGGGTGTAGAGCGCGTCGACGTGCTGCTCCATCACCTTACTATCCCGCGCGAACCTCGCGACGCTCAAGAATCGCCCCGCAGCACCACGGCCGGTGACGTCCGCGCGGCTCGGCGCGCCGGGAGCAGCGTCGCGATCAGAGTGATCGTCAGCAGCAACGCTGTTGCGGCGCCGAATTCCACGAGACTTGTCGGTTTCACCTCGTACAGCAAGGCGCGCAGAAATCGCGTAGCACCGAATGCGGCCACGAGGCCGGTGATGATGCCGATCGCGATGAGCTTCAGTCCATCGCCGAGAACCATGCCGCCGATGCGCGTCGGCGCGGCACCGAGTGCGAGACGAACGGCGAACTCCCGCATCCGCCCGTTCGCCGCGTACGAAATGACGCTGTACACGCCGATCACGCCAAGCAGCAGCGCGGCTGCGCCGGCGATCGCGATGAGCAGCATTGTGAGACGCACGCGAGCGGTCGCGTCATCGACCAGCGATCCCAACGTACGTACGTCGGCGGCTGGCACTCGAGGATCGAGCTCCTTCACGATACTCTGAATCGTCCTCGCCGTCGGCAGTTGCGAGCCGCGGATCGCGTACTGCACGTCCATTGGATCGTACGGGACCGCCCTGTAGTCGAGCGGGAGCCCGTCGGCGTCGCGCAGGAGGGGAAAGTACACCATCGGCACGTCGCCGTCCTCGATGCGTGCCCACTGCACGTCGCCGACCACGCCAACGATCGTGAACGCGCTGGAGGGCGCGCCTGCCACACGAGTTCCCAGAATGCGGCGGCCGAGAACGTCCGTCGTCCCGAACAAACTCATCGCGAGATGCTCGCTCAACACCACCGCCGGTGCGCCGCGCAAGTCGCCGGCGCGAAAGCTCCGTCCGGCGAGCAGCGGAATTCCCATCGTACGAAAGTACCCGGCGCTGGCCACGTTGCCGGCGGCGGCGACTTCCGGCCGGCCGCCGCCTTCGACCTGGAGTTGCATCTCGAGATGCGGCGCGTCGCGACTCGCAAGCGGAAGGCGCAGCGCGACACCGACGGACGTGACGCCCGGGAGCGCGGCCAGCCGATCGACGAGCTTGGCGTGGAACGCCGCGCTCCTGCCGTATGGCACGTACCCGTCCTCACCCCACGGCAGCGACACCTGGAACATCATTGCGTTCCCGGGCTGAAACCCGATGTCGGCGTTGCGCAAGTTCCAGAAGCTTCGGCCGAGCAGTCCCGCCGCAACGAGCAGCACGAGCGCGATTGCCACCTGGAGAGCGACGAGGCCGTCTTGCGCCCGCCGCCACCCGCCGGTCGAAGTCGAGTGCGATACCCGGAGACGATCGAACACTCCGACCATGCGCGAACGTGAGAGCGCAATGAGCCCGACGGCCGCGCCGATCAGCACCGCGCACGCGAGCACGAAGGCGACCGTCTCCCACGTGAATGAGACTTCGTGAAGACGAGGGATCTCTTTTTCAGTGAAGCCGAACTTCGTGGACAGGGCAAGCGCGGCGACCGGGAAGGCGACGATCGTCGACGCCAGGCCGACCACGATGCCTTCGATCATGAAACGCTGTGCAAGCGCCAGTCGGCTCGCCCCCAGAGAGAGTGCGATGGCGACTTCCTGGCTCGCGCGTTCGGCGCGGAGGAGAAACAGGTTGACGACGTTGGTCGTCGCGATGAGCAACACGACCGCGACCAGAATCCCGAGGAGCACGACCTGGTCGCGCACCGGCGCCACCGTCGCGGACTTGAGCGATTCCACCGAGGCGCGTGCCTGACTGCGCTGCAGCATGTCGTGCGAGATCGCCGGAAAGCGTTCAGTGAGCGAGGGGATGAGCGTGGTGAGCTCAGCCTGGGCGGTCGATGGACTGACGCCGTCCCGCAGTCGGCCGATCACGTTGAGGTAGCGCGATCTGATCTGCGGCCCGCGGATGGGCACCACGGCGGGATAATAGATGTCCACGGATGGCACCGGGAACGCAAAGGATCGAGGGAGAACGCCGGCGACGTACCGCACGGTGAGGTCCGTTTCGATGCGCCGGCCGATGATCGATGGATCTGCGCCGTAGCGCCGCCGCCAGAAGTCCTCCGAAATGAGCAGCGGCTTGTAGCTGTCGCCATACCACGACGTGTCACCAGGCGCGAAGAGATGACCGAGGATCGGGCGCACGCCGAGCAGGGTGAACACGTTCGGCGTCATCATGCCGATGGTCACGCGCTCGGGAGCGTCGCCGCCTGTGACGTAGTGCTGGTCGCTGGTCGAATACGCACCGAGTGCGGAGAAGGACCGTGCGCTCTTGGCGAAATGGAAATACGTGGCGTTGGAGTTGAGGTCGCCAGCGGCCGGTATGCCATCCGTGTGGAAGCCCACGCGCACGAGCTGGTCGGGGTTGGGATACGGCAGGTCGCGGAGAAGCACGCCATAGACGATGGTGCCAATGCCTGCCGCGGCGCCGATGCCGATGCCGAGTGTCGCGATGACGCCCGCGGCGAACGCCGGCGCCCGTTTCAGTCGGCGGAAAGCAAACCGCGTGTCGCGGACGAGATTGTCGAAGGCGACGATGCCGCGCGCGTCGCCAGTCTCTTCGCGAAACCGCTGGGTGCCGCCGAAGCGAAGCAGGGCGGCGCGCCGCGCTTCAACTTCGCTCAGGCCGCGCCGAATATTTTCCGCCGTTTCCATTTCTACGTGGAACGCAAACTCCTCGTTCTGCTCGGCCGCGACGTCGGAGCGGCGGCGAAACAACTCTCGAACGCGACTCAGTCCGGCGCGCACAATGGAGAGCATCGAATCAACTCTCCGCGGCGAGCACGAGACCGACGGCAGCGACGAAACGGTTCCAGGACGCGAGCTCCTTCCCGAGCGCGCGTCGGCCGGCGGCGGTGAGCCGATAATACTTGGCGCGCCGGCTGTTCTCGGTGATGCGCCACTCCGTATCGATCCAGCCGCGCTGTTCCAACCGGACCAGCGCCGGGTAGATGGAGCCTTGGCCAACCTGGAGCGCTTCCCGCGAGAGCTGCTCGATGCGGTGGGTCAGTCCCCATCCGTGCATCGGCGCGAGCGACAGCGCCTTGAGGATCAGCAGGTCGAGCGTTCCCTGGAGAACCTGCTCGTTGCTCGTCGGCTTGGCCATGGGGTTTCCTCCCGAGTGTCTGGAGGAAGCTCGGGCCGCTCCTCCAGAATGTCAAGAGGACGCCGACTCACCCGCCAGCTGACGCCATGATCGGGCCGAGGTTCGCGGGCGAAAAGAACGTGGCCGGCGAAATAGTGCCGGCGTTCATCTGAACGAACCCGTCCATCGCCGCCTGGTTGCCGAGGATCGATCCGATGACCTGCTGCATCTCCGGCGGCGGTGGCTCGAGCGACGCGAGCTGACAGGTCAGCTCGTACATCGGCAGCGCCTGCGCATCGCGCTCGCGCTGGCACTCGCTCATCGCGGCGTCGAACGATCGTTCACCGGACAGCACCGCGTCGAGCGCCGCAGACGAACGCTCCGCGTCGAGGAATGCGTCCGAGATTCCCTGCGCCGTAATCGGGTCCCGTGTATACCCGGCGTCACCGACGAGAGCCCATCCCGGCCCGAACGGCGTGCGGAAGAAATTGGGCACGGGCATGCCGACAAACGGCGCCTCGCGCCGAGCGGCGCGCACGCGCGCGCCGAGCGCCGGGGCGAGATCCAGCATCTCGAGGAACGAGCGCTCGATGTGCTGCTTGTTGGTCTCGAACTCCGCGTACGGCCAGCCGCCGACGATCAGCGTCAGACCGTCGTGCGTCGGCGCGACGCCGAATCCGCGACGGTCGCGAATATAGATGTCGTACCGGCCGTCCATCGGCAGACCGCTCCAATAGCTGTAATAGCCGGCGAGCAGCAACGGCCGCTCGTTGTACGATCGTGCGCCGACCGCTTTCGCCACCTTGGAGCGGTGGCCGTCGGCGCCGACCACGACTCGCGCGCGCTCCACTACGCTCCGCCCGTCCTTCGTTCGGCCGCGAATGCCAACGACTCGGCCCGCCTCGATCAGAATCTCCTCAACGACGAAACCCTGGCGCAGCTCCGCGCCCGCCGCCGCGGCGGCATTCACGAGCAGTGCGTCGAGCACGGTGCGGCGCGGGCAGTAGGAGACTGGGGAATCGTCGGCGCCGGGCGCACCCGACACCGTGAACGGACCGAAGTCGAATGCGTACATGTGAATCGGCGGGCATCCGGTGGCAATCAGCTCGTCGAGCAGACCCCACCGCGACAACGCGGCGACGCCGCGAGGCTGGAGGATGTGCGTGGAGATCGTGTCGCTCGGAAACGTCGCACGGTCGAGCAGCAGCACGCGGTAGCCGCGCCGCGCCAGCAGCATCGCCAGCGGCGATCCGGCGCAGCGCGCGCCAAGCACGATCACGTCCCAGTCGGTGGCCATCATCCCTCCTCGTTGTTCTGCGTGCGAAGTCGCGGATCGATCGGTAGAATTCGTACGGCATGGTACGAGGTGGCTCGGAGGCGCTCCAATCCCCCGATGTTGGGATTGGCGAGCACGCGGTTCGGGCGCATTCTGGTGGCACATGAGCGAGCGAGCACGCAATCATTGTCGGGAGCGCCTGCAGGTGTTGGCGGGCGCCGCCCTCGATCCCGAGCAGGCCAGGCTCGCGGCGATCGAGGAGCTGCGTCGAGCCGTCGGGTTCGAGCGCTGGTGCTGGCCAGTCACCGATCCACTGAGTGGATTGGCCATGGGCGGCATCGCCGAGTTCGACCTGTGGCCGACATTGCCGCGGCTCATTTCGCTTCAGGAGCACGGCGATGTGGCCACGAAGCCGCGGCTGCTCTTCGGTTCGTCGCCGAGCGTGGCGCTGAGCACTGCCACCGGCGGCGACATCGAGCGCAGCCAGGTGTGGCGCGAGTGCCTTCAGCCGTATGGTGTCGGCGACACGTTGATGACGGCGTGTCGCGAACGGGAAGGAAGCTGGGGCAGCGTCGAGCTGATGCGCGATCGCGACGACCGCGCGTTCAGCGAGGACGAGATCCGGTTTCTCGAAACGCTTTCGCCAACGCTCGGCACGCTGATTCGGCGGAGTCTCTCGTCGAGCTGGCGCCAGGATTCGGACGACAGCCGTCTGCCGCCGCCTGGCACGCTGATCCTCGATCGCGAATTGAAGCCGTCAGGCTGGACGTCGCCGGCTCGCGATTGGCTCGACGCGCTGCAACCCGGCGGCGGCATGCTGCCGCCGTCGATTTATGAAATTGGTACGCGCGTGCTGGCGCGCGACGCCGTCGATCCCGGCCACCGGCTGCCGGCGCGCGTGCGAATCCGCACCGTGACCGGCCGCTGGTCGGTCATCGAAGGCGCGTTGCTCGAAGGCGGCGAGGCGTCGCACGTCGCGATCACGATGCGCGCGGCGACCGGCGACGAGGTCGTCGAGATTCTCTGTCGAGCGCACGGGCTCACCGCGCGCGAGCGGCAGATCGTCGCGCTGCTTCGTGCCGGACTGGCCACGAAGCAGATGAGCGCCGCGCTCGGCATTTCGTCATACACCGTGCACGACCACGTCAAAGCCATCTTCGAGAAGACCGGCGTCCGCAGCCGCGGCGAGCTGGTCTCGCACCTCACTGCGACTGCAGCGCGTTCGCCGGATTGAGCCGCGCGGCGCGCGACGCGGGAATCGTCGTTGCGAGAATCGTGATGCCGGTGATCAGCACCGTCGCCGTGGCGAGAATCAGCGGATCGGATGCGCTGATGGCGTACACCCGACTCGACACCACGCGCCCCGAGAACCAGGCCAGCGCCAGCCCGATCGCCGCGCCGAGCAGCCCGAGCGTCGCGCCCTGTCGCATGACGAGCAGGAACACCGACCGCGGCGACGCGCCGAGTGCGAGCCGCGTCGCCATCTCGTCGCGACGCAGCGAACCGGCGTACGACACCACGCCGTAGATACCGACCGCGGCGAGCACCACCGCGATGCCGCCGAAGACGAGCATCAGCGTCATGCCCAGCTCCTGCCGGCGCAGCGTGCCGTCGACGACATCTGAGGCGAGCTGGAAGTCGAGGGCCATCGTTGGATTGAGCTGGTGCACCGCCGTGCGAATCGCCGACTCGATGCTGCTGACGTTCGCTCCGGACAGGGAGACGACCGCCATCGCACGCCGCTGCGCGAATTGCGTGAGCGGCTGGTAGTACGCGGGCTCCGCGGGTTCGCCGAGCGATTTCTGCCGCACGTCGCCGACGACGCCGACGATCGTGACTTCGTTCTTCGGATCGGGCGCCGGATAACCTGCGGAGAACTGCACGCCAATCGGGTTGCGGCCCTTGAGATAGCGATCGACGAACACCTTGTTGACGATCGCGACGGGAATCGTCGTCGGCAGATCGGCGGTGGAGAAATCGCGACCGGCGAGCAGCGGCGTGCCCATCGCGGTGAAGAGGCCCGGACTCACGAACCGCTGGCGCGTGCCAGGGGCGTTCGCCGCATCGAACGCTTCCCCGTGGAATTGGGCGAGCAGCGAGCTCTCGAGGCGGCCAAGCATGGGATACGCCGACACGAGGCCCACCCTGGTGACGCCGTGCACGTTGCCGACGGCGCGCAGCAGGTCCACCTGCGCCTGGCGCACCGCGTCGGGTGTGCGGTAGCGCGGACCGAGGAACGACGCGTCGAACAGCAGCCGATGCTCGGGCACGAAGCCGGCGTCCGTGCTGCGGAGGCTGGCGAACCCTCGCACGAGCCAGCCGGCGCCCGCCACGAGCATGATCGCCAGCGCCACCTCGGCCACGGTCATCGCCATCAGCCAGCGCGACGTGCCGCGGCCGGCGCTCGACGACCGCGAGCTGTCGTTCATGAGCGTTTTCATATCACTGCGCAGCAGGCGAATTGCCGGCGCGAGACCGATGATCGCGCCGGTGACGACGAGCATCGCCAGCGAAAAGAGCAGCACGCGCGTGTCGAACGACACGGCATCGAGCCGCGGCAGCTTCGACGCGCCGAGTGCCAGCAGCGCGCGCAATCCGAGCGCGCCGACGGCGACGCCGACGATGGTGCCGGCCGCCGCCAGCAGCAGTGATTCGGTGAGCAGCTGGCGGACGAGCCGACCCCAGCCCGCGCCGAGTGCGGCGCGCACGGCCATCTCGCGGGCCGTCGCCGCGCCGCGGGCGAGCAGCAGGTTGGCCACATTCACGCAGGCGAGCAGGAGCAGCAGCGCCGTCGCCGACATGACGATGATCAGAATCGGTCCGAGGTCGCCGACGATCGAGTCGACGAGCGGCCGCGTCACGTACACGCGGTTGCGATCGGACGCCGGAAAGTCGCGCGCCAGGCCGCCCATGATCGTCGCCATCTCGCTCTTTGCCTGGTCGATCGAGGTGCCGTGCCGAAGGCGGATGAACGCCTCCTGTCCGTGATTGACGTCGTTGGCTGGCGTGCGCTGCGCGAGCCAGATGTCCGCGGCATGCGGCATGTCGAAGTCGCGCGGCGCGACACCGGCGATCGTTGTCGTCGCTTCGGCAAAGTGGATCGGTTTGCCGACGATGTTCGGGTCGTTGTCGTAGAGCTGCTTCCAGAGCCGCGTCGAGATCACGACCCTCGGCGCGGGAAAGGGCTGTGGTGCGGCGCCCGGCGGCGGCGGCACGAAAGGAATGAAGTCGTCGTGCGAGAATCCGCCACGCGTCATCGGCAGACCGAACAGGTCGAAGAACCCCTCGGTGATGGCGTAGAACTGCACGTGCGACGGCGTTCCATCGTTGGCGAGGAGCGTGAGATCGCCCGGCGTGTATCCCGCCGCCTCTTCGATGGAGAGCTTCGGATCGTTGAGCCGGAAGATTTCACCACCCGAGAGCAGCCCGGTCGTAACGCGCCCGTCGGTGAGCGCGGTGCGCAGACTGTAGAGATCTTCCGCGTGCGGGTACGGCAGCGGCTTGAGAAGGACGGCGCTCAGGGTGGTGAAGATCGCCGTCGTCGCGCCGATGCCGAGGGCCAGTGTGGCGATCGCGGTGAGCGGGAAACCCGGCGAACGCCGGAACGAGCGGAGCGCAACGCGGATGTCCTGCAGAACGGTGTCCATTCGAGGCTCCTTGCTGCGGCACGAGGTGGGCGGCCGGCGTCAGTTGCCGATCCGTTGATAGTAGTACGCTCTACGGACCTTGCAACTCGATTGGGACGGACGGCCTGGATCCGAGTACGACCGTTCGGTGCCGATCGATCCAGTAGCCCCACGGGATGAACACCCAGAGCACGAGCGTCGTCACCGCGAGCGTATGCTCGTCCTTCGGCGGCGGTCCGAAGAAGCCTCCGACGTACACGACGAGAAGCAGCCCGACCATCGCCGCGAGCGCCCAGTTGCCGATCCAGTCGATCGCGCGGGTCGTGCGGAGATAGATCGCCAGTCCGAGAATCAGCAGGATGATCTCGACCGCGGCCGATATGGCGATCGAATTCCACAGTCCCAGTCCGACGCGCGTCGTCGAGCCGGGCCAGAGCGGCAGGTCGGGCCGATGCACCACGAGGTCGAGCACCCAATGGCTCACGACGGCGAGTCCGACGATCCACGCGCCCGACACGTAGCGGCGCACTGCGAAGTAGATCCCGCCGATGACGGCGCCCCACACGATCGCCATGAGCAAACTGTGAGAGATCGGATACGACACGAAGTCGAGCGGATTCGCCGCCATCAGCCCGGGCACGATCCGCACGCGCTCGACCCCGGCGAGCAGCAGGATCGGCCACAGCTCGTCGAGCCACTGCGCGGCGAAGATCAGTGTGCCGAGCGACGTGCGCGGCGCGGCGCGTTTGGCCGCGAGCGCGACGGCGTAGTGGCCGAGGAACATTGCTCGGGCCGAATGAACTAGTGCGGCGTCACCTGGCCGGCGCGACGCTCCAGCGGTTTCACGGGCGACGGAGCCGCTGCATGCGACGGCGGCTCCACGCGGCTCGCGAGTGCCTTGGCGATGAATCGCTGCGATTCCCCGAGTCGCTCGACCTCGATGGCCAGCGCGTCGATGCCGGCGACGACCTCCGGCATCCGCTGCAGGGCGTCGAGATTCGGTCCGGCGTCGACGAGTGCGCGTCGCAAGGCCGCGTTCGCGCCCGACCGTCCGCCGAGCCATGAGCCGAGCCACGCGCCGATGAAGCCCGCCACGAGTCCAATCGCTCCCGCGGTACCGAACAGGATCGTGTAGTGCTCGCGGAGCGTGCCGAAGAACAGTTGCGGGAATTCCGACATGACGACCTCGAAGGCGAATACGCGGGCGTGCCCGCGGCATGCGGGCAACCGTCCAGCTCAACCTACGGATGTACCCGGCCGGATGGTTTCGGACCGCGACGCGACGTGTTCAGCTCGGCGTGCCGGCCGGCCGTGCGCCGACGCCAACACCTTGCATCGGCGAGTACGACGGCACCGGTACGCCGCGTGGCAGCAGCGCCGCGATGCGCTTCGGCAGATTCGGATGCGACGCGAGAATCTCGGCGAAGCCGACCCAGAAGCCGGTCTGCGTCTGAATCTGGTTCACGTACTCGCGCGCGTCCACATGCCGGTACAGCTCCTTGCCGGCGGCGAGGACGAGCAATCCGTCGACCGCGCCATCCGGCTGGCACTGCGCGCCGATGCGGTCGCACGTGTACTCGCAAGCGCGCGAGTACGCGCTGCCGAGGAACGGCACGAGCCGGCCCGGCAGCGTGAGCCAGCGCCAGTGCAGGTGGCCGCGCCGCACGTGTCCGAGCTCGTGCGCGACAACGAAGCTGACCGCGCTTTCACCGCGCTGCTCGGCCAGGGCGAGCACGTCGGAGTAGATGACGACGAAGTCGCGGCCGACGAATCGTGTCGCGAACGCGTTGAGCATGCCGCCCGACTGCACCACGAGCAGATCCGGCATGTCCTCCAGTCCGATGGCCGCGCAATGCCGGCGCGCCATCTCGAGCACTTTCGGAAACTGTCGTTCGGAAACGTATATACCATTTCCGCGCAGGTAGCCGATCAGCAACCCGTGCCCGATCAGGTAGATCAGCGCGAAGAAGCCCACGTAGGCGATCAGCGCGCCGCCGATCGGGCCTGGCTGCGCCACGCGCGCGACGCCGGCGATGATCCCGCCGTAGACGGCGAGGCCGATGAGGACGATGATGGCGTAGTAGACGCGCTCCTTTCGAGTGACGAGCGCGGAAACCGTCGGAGAACTCGGCATGGCCCTGGGACGAAGGTGGGAGCAAACCGCGACGACTGGCTATGGTGTGGACGCTCCCGGGCCCTTCTACGGCACGAACGTGCCGGTCCAGCTACTCGGTTCGCAGGGCCTCGACCGGGTCGACGCGTGCCGCACGCCACGCGGGCGCGAGCGCCGCGACGAAACTGATCGCGAGCAACACCCCGGCCGCGCCGAGCAGCGCGCGAACATCGTCCGGCTGCACGCCGTAGAGGAGCGAGGCGACGAGTCGGCCGGCGGCGAGGGCGAGCACGACACCCGCAGCGATTCCCACGAGCACGGTGCGAAGGCCGCTGCCGAGGACGTGGGCGATGACATCGCGCGCCGTGGCGCCGAGCGCGGCGCGGACGCCGAATTCGTGCGTGCGCTGGCTGACGGCGTACGACACGCTGCTGTAGACGCCGATGCCGGCAACGAGCAAGGCAAGGACGCCGAAGAGCGTGAAGAGCGTGGCGCCGAGCTTCCACGGGCGGTAGAGCGGTTCCATCGACTGCTCCATTGTCGTGGAGCGCGAGTACGCGGTGGGGAACTCGGCGCGGAGCAGGTTGTGCATGGTCGCGAGGACGGAGGACATGCGGGCCGGGTCGACGCGGAGGATGACGCTGCCGACGCCCCAGCTCGGGAAGGGCATGTGCTCGAGTGGGAGGTACATGTGCGATACGGGATCTTCCTTGATGCCGTCGAGCATCGCGGTCTGAGCGACGCCTACTACCGTCGCGCACGGTGCGTTCGAGTGCTCGAATCGAATGCACTTGCCGATGGCGGTCTGTCCAGGCCAGAGCGCACGTGCCATGGCATCATTGACGATGACTTCGAGTGAGCCCTGTGCGTGCGCCGGCGAAAAGGTCCGACCGCGAAGAATTCGCGTCCCCGTGGTCGCGAAGTACTCCGGGGTGACGCTGGTGAATATCCCTTCGGGTTTCTTGGCGGTGCTCGCGCTGGGGAAGTAGTCGGTGAACTGCTCGCCGCCGAGAGGCTTCAATGACGTGTAAGCGACGCGTCGCACGCCAGGGATATTTGCGAAGCGCGTTTCGAGCGCGAGGAGTTGGTCGGACTGCACCCGCTGAACCGCAGTGTCCAGTCCGAAGTTCCGCAGATCGACGAACGCGAGCTGGTCGACGGCGTAGCCGATGTCGCGCGAACGCACATTGTCGAGGCTCTGAATGAAGAGCGCGGCACCGACGAGCAACACGATCGACAGCGCAGCCTGGACAACGATCAACGTCGACCGCAAACGGGACCGATGCGTCGCGCCGCTGCGGGCGCCAGCTTTTAGTGAATCGGTGAGATCGGGCGCGAGTGACTGGAGCGCGGGTACGAGGCCGGTGAGCATTCCAGCGACGAGTGCGCCGACCAGACCGAACGCAAGCACTCTCCAATGCATCGGTGACTCCCCCCAGTGTACGCGAGGCATTAGCAGGGTTCGGAGCAACGCGCCACCCCACCACGCGGCGAGCAGCGCCGCGGCAACCGCGATTGTCGCGAGCAGTACGCTTTCCGTGATCAGCAATCGGACGAGACGAACGCGGGACACGCCGAGTGCGAGGCGCACGGCGATCTCGCGGCGCCGTCGCACGGCCCGCGCGAGAAGCAGATTGACCACATTGGCGCAGGCGATGATCAGAACGATGATCGCGACGCCGGCGAGTCGTGTCGCGACCTGGACGCTGCTCGCCAGCTGTCCCGGTCCACGCGCGGCGAGGATGGAACCGAACTTGGCCACGCCGAGGCTGTCGAGTCGGAATGCTCCAACGTCCGGCGAGCGAAGGCGGGCAGTGGCGCGCTGTTCCAGCTCTGCCTCGCCGACGCCGGAACGCAATCGCAGCAGAATCGTGAATCCATTGACGTTCGGATCGCGGTACCAGGCAAGCGCCCGGCGCGTCGAAACGGCCGACGCAATCGGCCACCAGACGTCGACAGCGTCGAGGTCGACTCCAGTAAAGTGTGGTGGGGCGACTCCGATGACTGTGTACTGATGGATCTCATGCCGGCCATATTCGTTCGCACCAATCGTCAGGCTTTTTCCAACAATGTCGCGATCCCCGCCGAAATGGCGATGCCAGAACGCGTCGCTGATCACGACGACAGGTGCGGGGGCGTCGAGACGATTTTCGTCTGGCGAGAAGAATCGGCCGATTTGCGGCTGAACTCCCAATAGTTTGAAATAGCTCTCGCCGACACTCGACACGGTCGCCGTCTGCGGACTCTCATCGTTCGACAGCGGCTGGAGCCCCGGCGCGCCATAGATGGCGAGATCGGTGTGGGCACCGAGCGCGTCCTCGAGCGCTGCGTAGCTCGTGTAGTCATAGACCGTGCTGTATTGTGTGCCGATCCGTGCGAAGGTCTGCAGCGACCACACCCGTCGCACCTGCTCCGGATGCGCCACGCCCGCCGGCGGCCTGAGAAAGATCACGTCGAGCAGCGAGAACATCGCCGCGTTCACGCCGAGTCCCAATGCGAGCGTGACAATGATCGTCAGCGACACCGCTGGCGTCCGGCGCAGCGAGCGCGCCGCGTACACGACATCCTTGCGCACGCCGTCCAGCCACTCGATCCGGTCGTGCCGCCGTGCGACGCGATCGTCGATCTCGCGCAGTCCGCGCTTCACCGTGTCGACGTCGCCGAATTCCTCCGTCGCCTGCGCCCGCGCGGCCTCCAGCGACAGCCCGCGCGCCGTCAACTCCTCGATCCGCGCGTCGAAATGGAAGCGCAGCTCCGCGTCGATGTCGGCCGGCACGTCGCGGCGCCAGAAGCGCAGATAGCGGTACCAGGCGGGTGATGAGGATTTCATCAATGCTCCTCGCGGCGGACGGTCGAGGTCAGCCGGGCTCGGGCGCCGGCGCGATCATCACGCGGGCGACCGCGGCGACGTAGTCGTTCCATGATTGCGTTTCGCTGCGCAGCGCGCGCCGGCCGGCAGCCGTGAGCCGGTAGAACTTGGCGCGCTTCTTCTTGTCGGAGTTGCCCCATTCCGACTCCACCCACCCGCGCTCCTCCATGCGGTGGAGCGACGTATAGAGTGCGCCGTCGAGGACCTTGAACGAGCCGTCGGAGCCGTCGCGGATGAAGCGGGCAACGGCATAACCGTGCATCGGGCCCATCGACAACGCGCGCAGCACGAGCACGTCGAGCGTGCCCTGGAGGAGATCGAGCTCGCGGATCGTCATGGGCCCATCATACCACCAGGAGCCGATTACATCAAGTGTTGAGGGAAAGAGATCGCTCGGCCCGGGGACCGGAGCGGGGGATGCGGGAGACGCGCGTCTGGTGTGATGGCCGACCCGAGCGCGGCGGGCAACTCCACCGATCAGTGCCGGTGATCCATGTCCGGGAATGGCTCATGCTCATTCAGCACTACACCCGAACCGGAGCCACCATGTCCGCCACACAATCACCCCAAATCGACTGGTCACGCGACGTCGACGCGACCCTTGCTCTCGCCAAGCAGGAGCACAAGCCCGTCCTCCTCGATTTCACCGCCGCGCCGCAGTGAAGTGGCTGTGCTCGGCTGGAAGCCGAGGTGTATCCGACGCCGGAAGTCACGGCGTTCATTCGTGAGAACTTTGTAACAGCACGGGTCCACATCAAGGAGAATCCGACGATGTGGCACCGCTTCGCCATTCGCTGGACGCCGACCGTGATCGCGCTCGCGCCCGACGGCAAGGAGCTGCGGCGCATCGAGGGCTTCCTGCCCGCCGACGAGCTGCTCGGCCAGCTCCACCTCGCGCTCGGCTATGGCGCGGTGAACGACAAGCGCTGGCCCGATGCCGAACGGTGGTTCGAGCAGGCCTCGGCTGATGGCGCACATACCGATGCGGCGCCGGAGGCGCTGTACTGGGCCGGTGTCTCGCGCTACAGCGCGACCCACGACCCGGCGGAGTTGAGAAAACTCAAACAGCAGTTCGCAAAACGCTTCCAGAACACCGCGTGGGCCAAGCGCACCGTGGTCTGGGGCGGCTAGGGCCGATACACCATCGCCATGACCATCACCGTGCCGCGCGTCGACTCGAGCTGATCGATCGATTTGCCGGACGTGTTTGCTGGATTGTAGCGAGAGGGTGGAGGTCAGCGGCTAGAAAATACTATCCTCTATCCTCTATCCTCTATCCTCTCGCCTCTATTTCACGAACCTGTTCTTCGTCTTGTCCAGCTGATCGAGCGTCTTGGCAATGTCGTTGCCGACCGCCTGGATGCGCGTGATGTGGTGCGGATCGAACTGCGGATCGAACGGGCTGCGCGTCGGGCCGCCCGCCACCTCGAGCACGGCCTCGAAGTGATACGGATGCGCCGTGCCGGTCTTTGGGTCAGTCCACGTACCCTGCCAGGCAAGCTGCTTGTTCTTCGGCCACAAGCCGTAGGGAAGCGCAAGCGTCCGGATCTTGTAGCCAGGCACGGCCGAATCGATCGCCATCATGTTGCCGGCGATCTGGTGCTGCACCTGATCGTCCGGATACTGGCTCAGCTTCATGTGCCAGATGGTGTGGTCGCACAGCTCGAAGCCGTTGTCGGCGAGCCATTTCACCTTCTGGAACCGCCAGGCTTTCTGCTGCCCGCCGTACTTCGGGTTGTCGCCGAAGAAGTTGTGGCCATCGGATGCGCCGTTGAGCATGCAGAACGTCGCGCGGTTCTTCCAGCCGGGATGCGTCTTGATGAAATCCTCCCAGATGCCGACGCCGCTGTTCGGGTCGATTGTCAGCTGGCCGTTGGCGCCCTGGACATACGAGAACTGTGATGGCGACGCATCGTCGAACACGAAGATCACGGGCGACTTGCCGGCCGGCACGTCCGAGAAGTCCTTGTCGAGCATCTGCGCGACGGTGATCGGCCGATAGCCGCGACGATACACGTCCTCGAGGTCGGCCTTGAAGCTCGCCACGGTCCGCGTGTACAGTGCGTTCTGCGAGCCGGCGATCACGTGGTACTCGAGCACGGGAATTCGGCCCATGTGGTTGGCCGGCAATCCGTGGGTCGTGTCGCCGGCGGCAATCGCGCCGCCCGCCACCGACGTCACGGCGCCGCCCGCCGTATCTGCCTTGCCGTTGGACGCAGCCGACGAGGCCGCCGCCGTCGACCCGCCGGCGCCGCTCCCGTTCTGACCGCCGTTCGACCCGCACGCCGCGATCGCCGCCGCGCACGCCACACCCGCCACCCACCGGAACGTCATGGAATCCACTGAACGAAAAAAGTGAACGAAAAAAGCACTCCGAACCCGCCTCGGCCGGAAACCTGCGAGTGCGAAGAGCGTACCAATCTCTAGTATGCTCACCACGCTATCGCTGTGACGGTCACACCACCCCCCGGCCCGGACCCCCAATCCGGCGCCTCCAACCAACGCATCAGCCGACTCGATGTGCTTCGGCGACGCCTGGCGCCCGATCCATCCAACCCGCCGGCGAAATGGCTGCGCCGGCACTGGCCGTCGCTCGCGCTGCTCGCCGTGGCCTGCGTCGGAATCATCCTGTTCGACGTGTGGCTGGGGACCTGTGGCTTCGATCGCTGCCCGTCGTCTGCCGAGATTCGCGCGTTCCATCCGAGCGAGGGCGGCAACGTCTACGACCGGAACGACAAGCTCATCGGCCATCTCGAGAACATCCGCCGCGTCAACGTACCGATCAGCATGGTGCCGCCGCTCGTGCGCGAGGCATTCATCGCGACCGAGGACAAGCGGTTCTACGAACACAATGGACTCGACTGGCACGGCGTCCTCCGCGCGATCGTGCGGAACTTCAGCGCCGGCGGTATTCGCCAGGGCTTCAGCACGATCACCATGCAAGTCGCGCACAACAGCTTTCTCGCCGACCGGTATCACGGCCGTTCGCTGCGTCGCAAGCTGATCGAGCTGCGCATCTCGCGCTTGCTCGAGCGCGATCTGACGAAGGATCAGATCCTCGAGCATTACCTGAACGTCATCTACCTCGGTAGCGGGGTGAACGGCGTGCAGGCGGCCAGTCTCGACCTGTTCGGCAAGAGCGTCAACCACCTCACGCTCGCCGAAGGCGCGATGCTCGCCGCGTTGCCGAAGGCGCCGTCGACGTATACGCCGCGTCACGATCCGAAGCGCGCGGTCGAGCGGCGCAACCTCGTGCTCGGGCTCATGGCCGACCAGGGGTACATCACGCAGTCGCAGGCCAGTGCGGCCGAGCGGCAGAGGTTGAAGATCTCGGACACGGAGTGGCGGCCATCGGTGGCCGACGAACCCGGCGCGCTCGACGCGATTCGTGCGCTCGTCGACTCCGTGCTGCCCGATGCGCTGAAGGAAGAGGGTGACATCAACGTCTACACGACGATCGACTACACCTTGCAACGCTCGGCCGATCGCACGATGTCGCGGCACATGGCGTCGATCACGCGCGAGAGCCACGAGACGATGGGCCACCAGTCGGAGGAAGTGCAGGGAGCGCTCGTGGCACTCGATCCTGCGACGGGGGACATTCGCGCACTGGTACCCGGCAAGCGCACGCAGCGCGGCGGGTTCGATCGCGCACTGTACGCGAGACGACAACCCGGGTCCGCGTTCAAGCCGTTCGTCTACGCGGCGGCCGTGGCCAACGGCTACTCGCCGGGCGCCGAAGTGGACGACGAGCCGGTGGACATCGAGATCGGGAATCAGGTCTGGCAGCCGGCGAACTTCAACGACGAGTACAACGGACGTATAACGTTCGCACGCGCGCTGCTGCTCTCGGCCAACAACGCCACGGTGCGCGTGAGCCGCGCGGTCGGCGAGACGGCAGTAATCGAAGCGGCGCGACGGAACGGCATCACGAGTCCGCTCACGCCGGTGCCGTCGATCGCACTCGGCGCCGAAGGCGTAACGCCGATCGAGCTCGTGACGGCGTACGCGCCGTTTGCGAACGGCGGCGTGCGGGTGACGCCGCGCCTGGTAACGCGCATCGAGGCACCGGACGGCACCCTGCTCTGGAGCACGGAGGTGAAGCGCACCGCGGCGATGGATCCGCGCGACGCATATGAGATCACTGAAATGCTCGAAGGCGTCGTGAACTACGGGACGGGCAAGACGATCCGCGCGATGGGCCTCACCGGTCCGATCGCCGGCAAGACGGGCACGACGAACGACGGCACGGACGCTTGGTTCGTCGGCTTCACCCCTTCACTCGTCGCCGGCATCTGGTTCGGCTACGACACGCCGCACCCGATCGCGCCGAACGCCACCGGCGGCCGGCTCGCCGCGCCGGCGTGGGCGGAGTTCTATCAGGCCGGCTGGCACGAGCAGCGCGGCGCCGACTTCACCGTGCCCGCCGACATGGTGCCCGCCGTCGTGGACCCGGAAAGCGGCGAGCTGGCGACCGCGTGGTGTCCAACGCGCGTGCGGCAGTGGTACAAGCCGAACCAGGAGCCGCGTGAAGCCTGTCACCTGCACACCGGTCCCGAACCCGACCAGATCGCGATCGATCCGAACGGCATGCGCAACGGCCGCGATCCGGTGGAGGATCTGGGGCGACGCATCGGAGATTTCCTGAAGCGAATCATTCGGTGGTGAGGGGGGCTCTGGTCCGTCGTCCGTCGGGATCGTCGCGCGGGGTGAGTGTGGTGCGCCGAATCGGGTTGGACTGACTGGGGGGACGCGGATCTGACGAAAACCGGCGAACGAGGCGCGGATTCGGTCCGGGTGGCGGATGAAGTTCCGGGCGCCAGGTCAGGCAACAAACAAGACCTTTGTGGTGGTGGCGTCCTGGGCAACTCTCCACTTCGCCGACGCTGCAAACTCCGGAATCCGGTTGGGACCTCTGTGGTGCGATGGGCTGTCGCGCCACAGGGGCGGCGTGGCCGGCTACGTCTCAGGGAAGAGGGAAGGGGCTGCGGAGAACTGCGGAGCACTGCGGAAAGGCGCGGAGAGGCGTTGGCGGGGTGTTGATGAATGATGAGCCACGGGTGCACCGCACATGGCCCACGTGATTCTGGGCGCGTTCTCGGACGGTGCAATTCCTTGTCGACGAGAGCTTCGTCAACCCCTCACAAATTGAAGCCCTCTTCATCGTTCTCCGCCGTTCTCCGCCGCTTCGCGATACTCTGCACTGACATGATGCTGACCCAGCCGCGACAGGTTGACGAGCCATGACACAGATGCGACGGATCGAACTGTCAAAAAAGCCAAATGCTTTTGGGGTGTGGCGCGATGGACTCGGCGCGCCAGTGGCAGCCGATCCGCACCTCGTCCGCCAGTTTCCGCCAAATCCGCGTCCCCCAATTCAGGCCAACCGGATTCGGCGCACCACACTCACCCCGCGCGACGACCTTCACCGACGGACCACGGACTCTAGACCTCCATCGCCTCGCCCGATGCTTCCATCTGCCGCATCACCATGCCGTAATAGATCCCGCGCGCGTCCATGAGTGTTTCATGATTGCCGCGCTCGACGATCCGGCCGTTTTCCATGAGCAGGATCAGGTCGGCGCGGCGGATCGTGGACAGGCGATGCGCGATCACGAACGTCGTGCGGCCGGCGAGGAGCTGCGCCATCGAGGCCTGGATGAGCTGCTCGCTCTCGGTGTCGAGATTGCTCGTCGCCTCGTCGAGAATGAGAATCTGCGGCGATTTGAGGAATGCCCGGGCGATGGCGAGGCGCTGCTGCTGGCCGCCTGAGAGCTTCACGCCGCGCTCGCCGATGAAGGTGTCGTAACCATCCGGCAGCTCGAGGATGAACTCCTCGGCGTTGGCCAGTCGAGCGGCCAGCTCGACGTCGGCGTTCGTCGCGTCGTAGCGTCCGTACGCGATGTTGTCGCGCACGGAACCGTCGAACAGAAAGATGTCCTGTTGCACGATCGCCAGCAGGTCGCGGTAGCTGCCGAGTCGCAGGTCCCGCAGGTCGACACCATCGAGGAGGATGCGGCCGCGCGTGGGGTCGTGGAACCGCGCCACGAGGTCGGTGACCGTCGTCTTGCCCGCTCCGCTGCGCCCGACGAGCGCGACGACCGAGCCGCCGGGCACCACGACGCTGAAATCGCGTACGACCGGGCGGCCTTCACGATATTCGAATTCCACGTCATCGAGGCGAAGCTCGTGCACGATGGGCGAGGCGGTGAGCGCGCCGGGCCGGTCCGGCTTGTCGGGAGCCATCTCCAGCACGTCGAACACTCGCTCCATCGCGGCCAGCGATCGCTGCAGCTCCGAGAACGAGTTCACGAGGCTCCAGACGGGATTCAGCAGCTGAAACGTGTACCACTGGAATGCCATGATGTCGCCCACGGACGCGCGGCCGGCGAGGGCGAGCCAACCGCCGTACCACACGATCGCGACGTTCACCACGCCGAGCATCAGGCCCCAGCCGCTCCACAGGAACAGCTCGCGCCGCTGGGCGAACATCTCCTTGCGCAGAATCGTGTGGCGCCCGCGCATGTAGTCGAGCAGCTCGGCGATCTCGCGCCGGAACGCGCGCACGACGCGAATGCCCGAGAAGGTCTCGCCAACGCGTCCGTCGATCGCTTCCGCATCGCGACGCACGGCGCGATAGATCGGCCGCACGCGTCGCGCGAAGATGAAGCTCACGATCATCACGCCCGGCACCAGGCCGAGCGCAGTGAGCGCGAGATGCCAATTCAGCCGGAGCAGAATCCCGACGGCGAGCAGCAGGCGCAGCACCGAGAGCACCGGCGACAGGATCGCCATCTGGAACAAGCCCGTCGTCGTCTCGACGTCGCCGGTTAGGCGGGAGAGAATGCCACCGGTCTTCATCTCCCACAGGGCGGGCAGCGGCAAATTCAGCAATCGGTGAAACAGCGCGCGGCGCAGCGTCAGCATCATCCGCACGTTGAGCAGCCGTTGCCGATAGTCCTTGATTGCGCCGAGCACGTTCGACGCGATGACCACCGCCAGAAACGCGAGCCCGACGACGTGGAGCCGTGCGAGTCGCACGGCGGCGCTCAGCGCCTTGGCGAGCAGCACGTGGTCGATGACGAACCGCATGAACAGCGGCTCGATCAGGTCGAGCCCGGCCGCGACCAGCGCGAGAAGAAAGACGACGCCGACTGCGTAGCGGTGTGGACGGATCCAGCGCCAGTACGAACGGAGGTAGCGCGGCCGCGGGAGGCGCTTGAGCAGCCGACGACGCCGCCCGAGTTGCGCACGCTCCGCCGCTTCCGACGACGATAGGCGCAGCATGCCGCGCTCGGCGTCCGTCTTTTCGTCGAGCCGGCGGCGCTTGTAGTCGTCGACGAACGCCGCGTACCGCTGCCGCGACGTTCGTGGAGGCGATTTGCCGGGCACGGGTTCCATGGGTGGGCGCTCAATCTGATATGCCGATGCCCGCCGGGCCAGCAGCGTCGCCGCCGACTTGTAAGGAATGCCGTAAGCGGCAGCCCGGGCGCAGCGAGCGGACGCGGCGTTGCGTCCCGGGACGCGTCGTCATAGCGTGGCGCCGTGACCGCGCGTCCCGCTCTCCGCCCCTGGGTGGTCGTCTCGCTCGCCTGGACCGTTCCCGCGCTGCTCGGCGCGGTGGACACACTGGCGCAACATCACGTGTGGGGCGGTCCGCCGCTTCAGGTCAGCGACGTGCTGTTCAGCGGCGGCGACTGGCTGCTCTACGCGCTGTTCACGCCGGTGATCTTCGCGTTGAGCCGACGACTCCCGTTGGCGCGGCCGCATCTCTGGCGCAATGCCGTGATTCACGTCGTGCTGTCGCTCGCGTTCTGCGTCGCGTGGGCGAGCGCCGGCACGCTGCTCAAGCTCCTGCTGCAGCCCAACTCGTTCAGCGGCAGCGTCGCGCGCTTCTACGCGAGCTGGATCTTCACGACGCTGCCGTTCGGCGTCGCGGTGTATCTGTTCGTCGTCGGGATCGAGCACGCGATCAGGTACTTCGCCGAGAATCGCGACCGCGAGATGCAGCTCGTGCGCGTGTCGGGCCAGCTCGCCACGGCGAAACTGTCGGCGCTCCAGGCCCGGCTCAATCCGCATTTCCTGTTCAATAGCTTGAATACCGTCGCCGTGCTCGTGCGCGACGGTGACGCGTCGCGCGCGACCCGCGTGATCGAGCAGCTCAGCGACGTGCTTCGCCACACGCTGCATCGGTCGCGCGACAACGAGGTCACGGTGGCCGACGAGCTCGAGCTGGTGCGCCAATATCTCGCGGTCGAGTCGGCGCGGTTCTCCGATCGCCTCCGCGCCGAGTTCGACGTCGATGCGTCGGTATTGTCTGCGGCGGTTCCGAGCTTCGCTCTGCAGCATCTCGTCGAAAACGCGGTGCGACACGGTGTCGCGCGCCGCGCCGACGCTGGACAAATCACGCTATCCGCGCACCGTCGCGGAGACACTCTGGCGCTCACGGTGACCGACGACGGGCCGGGGTTGACCGCCTCCCCGGATATCGAAGGCCACGGAATCGAGAACACCCGAGAGCGGCTTCGCACATTGTACGGTGCGACGGCCTCGCTGACCGTCGTTGGCCGCGCACCGGGCCCCGGCGTGATCGCGACGCTGGTCGTTCCATATCACGAAGCGCCGCAGCGAGAGGCCAATGCCGTCGCCTAGCTGGCGCGTGCTGATCGTCGATGACGAGCCGGCGGCGCGCCGCGGTGTGCGACAATTGCTGCGCGCATTCCCCGAGTTCGTCATCGCCGGCGAGTGTCGCAACGGTCGCGATGTGCTCGCGGCGCTCGACGCGCTCGCGCCCGACGTCGTCTTTCTCGACATCCAGATGCCGGAGCTTGGCGGATTCGATGTCATTCGTCTCCGAACGCCGGAGCGCATGCCCGCCGTGGTGTTCGTGACGGCGTACGACGAGTTTGCGATCCGCGCGTTCGACGCCGAGGCGGTCGACTATCTCGTGAAGCCGCTGAACGAGGAGCGGTTCGGCGTGACGATGCGACGCGTGCTCAAGCGGCTGCGCGCTGCTCGCGGCGCATCGCCCGACCCGGCGCTCGTCGTCAGCACGCCGCGCGGCGCGCTCGTCATCGAGCTTGGCGAGATCGACTGGATCGAGGCGGCGGACTACTACGCGCGGGTGTGGGTGGGTCCGCGGAGCTATCTCATTCGGGAATCGCTCGACCGACTCGAGCGGCGCGTGGGCGGCCACGGGTTCGTCCGCGCGCATCGCAAGGCGATCGTGCGCGTCGCCGGCGTGCGCGCCCTGCGCACGGAGGACGGCGATCGATTGACCGCCGTCCTCGCGTCGGGCTACAAAATTCCGATTTCACGCCGCCGCCGCGCCGAGGTGACGGCAGCGGTTCGCGCGCGCGCGTGAGGCGCGTGCACGGGACGCCGCGATCACTTTCCGATGCGTCTTGCCTCCATCGTCCAGATGTCGCGGATCCATGTCTTGCCGCCATCGGGCGTGCCGTCGGCGCGCCAGAGGAAATGATCGGGCTCGATGGCGAAGTAGCGGATGCGCACCATCGTGTTGCCGTCGTGCTGAATCGCGTAGCGGTTGTTCGCGTCGGACCACGTGAGGCCCGGCTGGAACCCGCCGCGCTGTGACTCCATGCCGACGATGCGCCAGATCTTCTTCACGGGATCGAATGAGCGATACGTGTACGTGCTCGCCCCGTACGGCGATTTCGGATCGTCGGGCCGCCAGTGATCCTCGATGATCATGCCGCCGGGCTTCTTCTCGAACGTCCAGTGTCCATCGAAGCCCGGACCGAAGCTGGTCTTGCTGCTGCGCGACTGAAAGTGAAACTGCCAGACGCCGATCAGCGCATCGTAATCCGACGGTGAGCCGGTCGCGGTGAGGCTGTCCGCGGCGGAGAAGTTGGCGCCGAGGGTGTCCGGCAGCTGCACCTCGCGATCGAAGCCGGGCGCGCTCGACAGCTGCCAGAACGGATTCACCCAGCCGCCGTTCTGCCGGACGAACAGCTCGACGGCGCGTCCGCGGCTCGTGTCGGGCCGGCCATTGCCGTGCATCACGAGCGTGTAGATCGACGTAACCAGCGCCGCGTCGCCATTCACGCTTACATGAGTATTCGCGAACGCGAGGTGCTCGAGCCGACCGCCGCTGCCGGCGAACGCCCGAGCGTCGGCGAGCGTCTTCGTGCGGTCGCTCCACTGGCCCGTACTACCCTCATGCGTCGCGACCGCCGCCGGCAGCACTCGTTTCAGGACTGCGGTGTCGTTGGCGAACCACGCACGCCAGACGGTGTCACGCGCGGCAAGGATCTGGCGCTCGACGTCGCTCGGCGCCGTCTGCGCACCCACGCGACCGGCGACCAGTATCAGGAGAACACAAACGAATCGCACCATGCACGCCTCACTGAGGGAGTGTCATGGTGCGATCCTTCACGCTCCAAACGACGTATGCCAGCGTCCGTCAGCGGCCGGCCGTAGCGGTGCAGCGAGCGGCTACAGCACGCCGATCCAGCTCTCCTGACCTTTCTGGAACCCCGGGAACACCGCATCCATCTTCGCCGCGCCGAGGTGCTTGAACGCGACTTCAGAGAACACTGAACGGAAGTCCGTCGTCAGTGCCAGGTCGCGGCCTTCGTTGAGCTGCTCGGGCTCGAGCCCGGGCCACTTGCCGTGGACCTTGTGGCCCTTTACGTCGCCGCCGATGACGAACATCGCCGTCGCGTGGCCGTGGTCCGTGCCGCCGTTGCCGTTCTGGTGCGCCGTACGGCCGAACTCCGACATCGTGAGAATCGTGACATCCGCCATGCGGTTGCCGAGGTCCTGCGTCAGCGCGGCGATCGACTTCGAGAAGTCGTCGAGGCGATTGGCGAGCTGACCGGTTGCTCCGCCCTGATTCACGTGCGTGTCCCAGCCGCCCACGTCGGCGAACGCGATCTCGAGACCGACATCGGCCTTGATGAGCTGCGCGATCTGCTTCAGGTGCTGGCCGAACGGACTGCGCGGATACTCGGCGCCGTTCTGAGACTGATACTGCTGCGGGTTCGCGGACTTCAGCATCTTCATCGCTTCGAACATCTCGCCGCCCGCGGCGTGGACGACGTCCGCACTGCCGGTGCGGTACAACGCCTCGATTCGCTCGGCCTGGGTCCCGTTCGTGCGGATCGTGAATTCGTCGAGACTGTTCATCGCCACGCTCGGCGCCGGTCCCTCGAGAATTCGCGGCGTCTGCGGCGTCATCGACACCGCTTCGAAGGTCGACCCGGCATCCGGCTGGCCGATCTTGCACTCCTCGCACGTGCCCTTTGCGGCGAGATAGCGATTGAGCCAGCCGTCGGGCGTGCCCTTCGCGTCGGGCGTACCGCTTTCCATGTAGTCCTGCGCGTCGAAGTGCGAGCGCGTGTTGCTCGGACTGCCAACGGCGTGCACCGGCGCGAGAATGCCGTCGTCCCACAACGGCTTAAACGCCGCGAGCGACGGGTGCAGTCCGAAGAAGCCGTCGAGATCGATCGCCGTCTCCGCCGCGCCCGAAACGGGGCGGGGCACCGCGATCGTCGGCCGCATCTGATAGTACGCTCGCTCGCCGTGCGGCACGACGACGTTGAGCGCATCCGCCGCGCCGCGCTGGAAGAGGCAGATCAGCACCTTGCCGCGCCGGTTGCCGTTGAGCGCCGCGCCCTTGAGCAGATCCTGGGCGAACACGCTGCGCCGGAGAAACGACGGGCTCAGGCCCATCGTCGCCAGCGCCATCGCGCCGGACTTCATGAAGACTCTGCGATTCATGGCAGTTGCCTCTTCAGAGAATGCTAACGACGTTGAAATTCCGGCGCGCCAAGCGCCAGGCCCAGCACCTGCGCGACACCCTTGAGATCGACGGGACGCGCGAGCAGCCCAGCGCCCGCGTTGGCGCCACGACCCTTGAATCCGCCCTTCCCACCGCCGGCCTTGCCGCGCCCGCCGCCGCCCATGTCGTCGGAGGCGTGATCCATCATCATCGTGCTGTCCGGCGCTGCGCTGCCGAGCATCGGATTGTCGCCGCTCATCAGCACCTGGCGTGTCTCGGGCGATACCTTGCCGCCGAGGACCTCGTTGACGATGCCGTCCACCTGCTGCGCGCGCGGTTTCGTGCGCAGCGACTCGAGCGCCGGCCAGTTCGAGAGCTGCGCACCAGGCAGTCTGCCGGAAGCGAGCGCGAGCCCGAAGTTGATGCGGTTGAGGATCGCGCCGGTGTTCATCCACGCGTCGCCGCGATCGGGCCAGCCGTCAGGCGTCTGGCGGCCGAAGATCGGTTCGCCGAGTCGGGCGACGAGCTGCGCCGTGCGCGGCGTCGTGTCCGGCTGTGCGCCGATCGCGCGCAACCCGCTCGCCACGACCTCGAACGGCGTCTTGACCTTGGCGCGGAAGGCGGCGTTGCTGAAGAACTCGGGCGACGTGATGATGCAGCGCAGCGTTTCGCGAATGTCGCCCTGCGTCTTCGTGAATTCGTTCGCACAGCGATCGACGAGCGCCTTCGGCGGATCATCGCTCACGAAGTGGCGCGCGAGCTTGGTCGTGATGAAGTGCGCGGTGGCCGGCGAGCTGGCGAGAATGTCCAGCACTTCCTCGCCGTCCTCGATGCCGCGGCCGGCGGGGAATTTGTGGCCGAGGATCACCTTGGGGTCGGCGTCGTGCACGCGCGGGTTGAAGACGAACGCGCCGGTCTGACGGTTGAAGGTCCACCCGGTGAAGGCGCGCGCCACTTCCTGCACATCCTTCTGCGTATAGCCGCCGTCGACGCCGAGCGTGTGCAGCTCCATCAGCTCGCGGCCGTAGTTCTCGTTGACGCCGCGCTTCGGACGCTGCTGCGCGTTCGCTTGCTGGCCTCGCTGGGCCGGACGGCGCACCGCGCGCAGCCGCCCGCGACCGAACCGCCCCCGGGCGAATTGTGCCTGCGACAGCGTGTGATGCGTGCTGTCGGCCACGCTTTCCCAGTTGTCGAGGAAGAACAGCATCGCGGGACTCTTCGCCACGGCCTCGAGCAGATCGCGGAATTTACCGAGCGCGTTGGGACGGATCGCGTCGCGATCGTACGCGGCGAGGAACAGTCGCGTTTGTCCCTTGCCCGCGAACACGCTGAAGTGATTCTCCCAGAAGTCGACCATCACTTCCTCGAGCTGCCGATTGCTCGCCACCGCGCGTGCGAGCTCGGCCGACTGCACTTCCCCGACCATCTGGCGCGACTCGCGCACCGCCTGGACGAGCTGCGGGTTGTCGGCCAGCACCTCGCGCCGGGCGCCCTGCTTGTTCGCGCTGTCCGCGCCGGCCGCCTTTTTCACCTGCCGCTGCAACTGACGCACGACGGTGAAGTTGTGGACGATGTCCGGCGTCGACATCTGAAAAACCGGATAGCGCGCCATCAGTGCATCGGTCGCGCGATCGTCGATGCGCTCTGGATGGAGCTGCAGCTCGATCCACTTGTCGACGCCCATTGCGCGTACAGCCGCCGCATCGCCCGGTCTGGGACCGAACGCCAGCCGATTGAGCACTTGCTGAATTTGTTCGTCCGGGAGTTGCTCGCGCGGTGCAGCGGCGGCAGCGGACGCGGCGGTAGTCGGAGGGCGCGGCGTTGGAACGCGGCCGAGCGTGCCCGATTGCAGGGCGAACGCCGGCAGCAGTACGATCGACGCGAGAGCGGTTGACCTGTGCATGGCACCCGTGACCGGAGAAGCTGCTGTGTAGACGCTGGCGCTCGCCGGGCGTTAACACACCGGGACGGCACCGGCACTTGCGCCCCCCGTGAGCGGCTCCTACGGTAGAGCAGGTGCCGATACTCCTATAGATACGTTTGCAAATCTTTGCGCGTATTGATTGTATCGGCCCGTCCCGCCCGTTTTCCTCCGCCCGACCCGCCCCCGGCGTGCCCCATCAGTTCAATACCCCCGACGAATTCATCGCCGCCGCCGAGGCGCTGATCACGCACGCCACGACCAAGCAGCCGACGGCGGTCCTGTCGGGCGAAGTCGACGGCTATGCGGCGCTCGCCGAATCGCGCGGACCGGAATCCGCGCAGGCGGTGCTGGACGGCGTGTTCGAGATGGTGCGGCACGCGCTGCGCGACGGCGACGTCATCGCGCAGCTCGATGAGCGAATTCTCATCGTCCTCGTCGCCGCGAGCGCCGAAAACGGGCGCTCGGTCGGCGAACGCATCGCGGCCTCGGTGCGCGTGCACGCCTTTGCCGGCGCGGATGGGCCGGTGACGCTCTCGTTCGGCGCCGCGGCCGCGCCCGACCACGGCGACACCTACGAGGCGCTCGCCCACGCCGCCGAAGCGACGATGCTGCGCGTGCAATTCCAGGGTGGAGACGGCGCGAGCGCGGCACCGCTCGCGCACCATCAGCCGCTGCATCGCCCGCTGGCGATCGACCGCTTCGCGGGTCGCGTGCAGGATCTCGCGATGCTGAACAAATGGCTCGACGAAGCGTGCGGTGGCGATCCCCGGCTCGTCACCGTGTCCGCGGATGCAGGACTCGGCTCGGCCACACTACTCCGCCAGCTCGAGTCCGAAGTCCGGCTGCGCGGTGGGCGCTTCGTGATTGCCGGCTCGCGCAATTCGCCGGTCCGCGATCCGTACGCCGTGTGGGTCGAGGTGCTGAAGCAGCTCGAACGGCTGCCGTCGCGTCCGCGGCGCGAGTGGCGCGAATTGCAGAATCTCGTGCCGACCGTCGGCGGCGGCGACCGCCTCGAAGCGCAGGCGCACAGCCAGTACCTCCTGTTCGAGGAGATCGCCGAGTACATCACGATGACCGCCGAATCGGCGCCGCTCGTGCTCGTGCTCGACGAGATGCAGTGGGCGGACATCACATCGTGGGACGTGCTCGAGCGTCTGGTGGCGCATCTCGATTCCGACCGGCTGATGGTCTGCATGACCATGCGGCCCGGGACGCTGCCGGCCGCGGTCGCGCAGCACCGCGAAGCGCTCTCGGGTTACGAGCTGGCGCGCAGCGTCACGCTCTCCGGTCTCACTCGCGCCGAAGTGAAGCAGTGGCTCGAGGGCGCGTTCCACCGGCAGCAGGTCGGGCGTGAATTTCTGGCGTTCCTGTATCGCCACACGGAAGGCAATCCGCTGTTCATCAATCATGTGCTGCGGTCGTTGCTCGAGGACGGCGCGATCTGGCATTCGGGCGAGCGTTGGGAGTGGAGCCCGGTATCGGAGCTTCGTCTGCCGGCTGGACTTTCCGCCTTGCTGGCGCACCGCCTCAGCCGCTTCTCGTCGAGCACGCAGGCGGTGCTGTGGACGGCGGCGATCATCGGCCGCACGTTCGACGTGAGTCTCGTCGTGGCGGCGGGTGCGGGCAGCGAACCCGCCGTGCAGCTCGCGTTGTCCGAAGGTCTCGCTGCCGGATTGCTCCGCCCGAGCTACGAGCGATACGGCGGCGGCTACGCGTTCACGCACGAGCAGGTTCGCGAAGCGCTCGTCGAGTCGATTCCGCGCGAGCGGCTGGCGCCGCTGCACGAGCGCGTGGGCCAGGCGCTCGAGAAGCGGCCAACCAGGGTCGCCCGCGAGATCGCGTTCCACTTCGACCGCGCGCACTCGATGGCCGCGGCGTTCCGTTACGGCCAGCTCGCGGCGAACGACGCCGAGCGCGTGTACGCCAACGCGGCGGCCGTGGGCTACCTCGAGCTGGCGGCGCGCAATGCGACCACGCCGGGCGAGCTGGCCGACGTGCGCGTGGCGCTCGCCTACCTGGCCGAAGCCGGCGGCCGCTACGACGAGGTCGAAGAGTTGTGCGATCTGGCGATCGAGTGGTTCGACACCCAGGGCGACCGGCGTCGCGCGCTGACGCTTCGGCGCATGCGTGAACGCGCGCGCATGGAACAGGGACAGCCGGCGCGGATCACGCTCGACTCGCTCAAGGCGCTCGACGACGAAGCGCGCACGCTCGGATTCGACCGCGAGCGCGTCACGATTCTCACGATGGCCTCGCAGACGCACGGACGGCTGGGCGACCAGCGCACGGCCGAGCGTATCGCGAGTGAGTGCGTGGAGATGGCCGAACGAATCGGCGACCGGCCGCTGCTGGCGGAATCGTTGAACCGCCATTGCGTGTCGATGTTGCAGGCCACGCCGGCGCGCGCACGAGAGATCGCCATCCGTGCGCTGCATTTGTACGAAGGTGCGGGCGACGTGCGCGGCCAGGCGCGCTGCTACATCAACCTCGGCGTGGCCACGCAGCTGGAGGGAAAGATTCCCGAGGCAATTCGCGCGATGACCATGGCGGTATCGGTTTGCCGCGCGGCGGGAATGCCGGACTTGTGGGGCATGGCGGCGCTCAACTTCGGTGTGCTGAGTCAGAAATCGGGCGACTATGACAAGGCGCGCGAGCAGTTCGGCGAAGCGATCGAGCTGTTCGCGTCGGTGAAGAACAGCCAGATGCAGCTTGCCGCGCTCTACAACATGGCGCACGTCGAGCGCGAGCTCGGCGCGTGGGATTCCGCGATCGATCTATACGAGGCGACGTTGCCATTGGCCCAGCGTGTCGGTCAATCCGATATCGAGATCGGCTCGATCGCGGGCATTGGCATCTGTTTTCTCGAGCTGGGGCGCGTGGAGGATGCGCGCGAGCGGCTGGCCGAGGTCGAGGAGCGGCTGGTGGCACGTCCGGACTGGTTCCAGGGCCGCGAGCTGATCGAGGCGCTGGCGGTGCGTCTGGCGGTGCTGGACGGGCGGGTGGACGAGGCGCGGGCGCGGATCGACACGGCGCTCACCTTGGCCGAGCCCACGGAAGTGTATGCGGCAGCGTGGCTTACGGCCGTTTGCGCCGACGCCATCGGGGACATCGATCCGGGCTGGCTCCGGAGCTCGATCAGCCGGTACGCCGAGGAAGTTGGCAAGCTCGGATATGCTGAAATGGCAAGACGTTACGAGATACTTGCCAAACGTTGATACAGGTGGTTTATCCCTGCGCTCCGCGTGGCGATAATCCTGACTGAGCAGTATGTTCCCTCCACTCTCGCGGTGTGGACAACCCACAACGTGCGGGATTGGAGGTTTCCCGAAATAAGCATCCCAATGCGCAAACTCATTTCTGCACTTCTCGTGTCGGCCGTCACCATCGGCGCCGCTGCGTGCGCCGACAACGCGGTCGCTCCGCGTGAGACGGCGTCGCGCGATGCGCTGACGCCTACGTCGAGCTTCGATCGGATCAACAAGTCGATCGAGCCCATGGGCATGCAAACGCAGAGCTTCGTCATCCCGGCCCGTGGTGGTCAGGTCGACTTCGGCGGCGTGTTCACGCTCGATTTCCCGGCGCATTCGGTGTGCGATCCGGCGACCTCGGGCTACGGGGATTGGGACGCCCCGTGCCAGGCATCGAAGTCCGACGTGCACGTTACCGCGACGTACGGTGTGCAGGCGGGTCAGCTCTTGATCGATTTCGACACGCCGCTTCGCTTCGTGCCGACCCGTAGTCGCCACAAGTGGGTGACGCTTTCGACGAACATCTATCACGAGGCGCTCATCGGCGTCACGAGCTCGAATCTGCTTCCGGACCTCCTGTACATCCCGAGCCTCGGCGCTCAGCCGATCGACGAGTCGCTGACGGATCCGACGCTGCGCACGCACATCGATCTGCGCTCGGGCAACGTGTGGCGCCGCATCGAGCACTTCTCGGGTTACCTGGTGGGCGCCGGCGACGGCTGCACGGACCAGAACGATCCGACGAACTGCGTCCAGGTCGACGGACGGATGTGATCGCGATGTCTCCATCACAAGAAAGCCCCGGCGAATGTCGCCGGGGCTTTTTTGTCGGCGCGGATGATGAGCCGCGCGTGGCGCGCTACGAAACCGCAACGCCACTTGAGCGTACGGTAGCACGCCGCTTCCTTTGGGACGTGCACGGACGACCCGCTTCCGCCACCTCGATCATCACGACCATCGGTACACTCGCCGCGTCCGCGACTACGGGCGCGCTGATCGCGATGGGACATCGTGTGGGCGGCGCGAGTCTGCCATTCGCCGCGATCGCGTCGGTGCTGTTCGGACGCGAGCTGGGTGCGGGATCGAGCAGACTCGTCCTCGCGGGCCTGCTGCTTCATCTCGTCGCGACGTTCGTCTGGACGGCGGTGTTCGTGTGGCTGCTGCGATCGTGGGATGGCCGCGATGTGCTCGCGGCGCTCGTCGTCGGGGCGGCCGAGCTGACGTACTCATGGAGCGCTGCGCACGTCACCGGCGCGGGGATCGCGACGTTGCTGCCGCTCGGCGATCGCGTCGTGCTCGCGGTGATTCTGTCGGCATCGCTCGTAGCGGGCATACGCTTTGCCTTTTCGCGCGGCGAATCGCGCGAGACGACCGCGTGAGTTGGTGCGTGCGCGAACGCGTGAATGCGTGCCGTGGCGCAAGGAAATGCTGCGAGCGGGAACATGATGGAACATTATGTTCCACTCATGTGACCGAAGACGCGGCAGAGCGGTTGATACAAGGAACAAACCCGTGTCGTGCGGGTTTCGACAGGTGACCGCCGATGTTCACCGTCGTCGTGCGTCGAACGTCCACGGTCGCGAGGCAGCTAGAGATGAGTGAGCAGTATCACTTTCAGGAGGGGGGTATGGACATCCTCGTGATGCTCGAGGAAAACCCCGATCACTCGCCAGTGCTGGCGCATGTGAACTCCGTTCCATCGCCATTGCATTCTTTCGAGCGGCCGTCGCGCGACATCGTGACTCTCTACGGCGAACCAAGCCCGGAGTCCGTGGCGCTGGCGCTGGCCGCAGCCGTTGAATCTCATCGGTCCAAGGACGGTCGACCCGAGGCGATCAGACATCTCGGTGTGTGGCCCGAACGTGGCGCGGTGGGAGATGCGGCCTGGCGTGATGCATCGGGAGAGCTGATCACCACCGATCTCGAGATCTCGCTCGAGACGTTGCACGCAACGGCCCGCCAGCTGCTCGGCGAATGCGGTCAGTTGATTCGCCGTCTGGTGGCCGGGCTGTCGATGCCCGACTGGCCGGAAGGCGCGCGCCGGGCGATCACCGTGTCGATCGGTCCGATCGTCGGACTGACCGCACCGGTCTTCGCGCCGCTCGAGTCGATCATCGAGCGCCTGCGCGAAGCGGACGGGTTGGCGTTTGAAACGGAAGGCGACTAGGGGCTAGTTGCTAGCGGCTAGTGGGTTGCTGGAGACTGGTTGCTAGTCGCCACCTCCAGCTCGACTGACCTTCACGGCTACGTATAATCCAGGAGCTGACAGCTAGTCGCCCACCAGCACCTAGCGCCTAGCGACTAGGGGCTCGGTCCAGTCGAGCTTGACTCCCCGCCTTCCGTGCACCAGCCTAAGGAAGGACAGGGTGAGGAGCCGATGACCAGGTTCGCCAACACCACGATCCGCCAGGCGTCCGAGGGCGCGCGTGTGTTCGCCGATGACAGTGGAAAACTGTGGAGCGCCGTCGTCGACGGCGCCGCCATCGTTTTCTCCTGCATCAGCGACGCACGCCAATCCGAACGCGCGATCAGCGCCGATCCCGTGATGCTCGACGACCGCATCGACGACGCCACCCTGCGCGCGTGGCTCGCACAAGCCCCGCGAATCGGCATGCTGCCGTAAACGGACTCTCGCGCAGGAGAGAATGCCATGAGGGAGTACACGGGTTCGGAGATCCGGAACATCGCGGTCGTTGGACACGGGGCGAGCGGCAAGACCAGTCTGGTCGATGCGCTCGCCTTCGTGTCTGGAAGCAGCAAGCGGCACGGATCGGTGAAGGACGGCACCGCGCTGACCGACACTGGGGCCGAAGAGATCGAGCGAGGATATTCGATCAGCCTCGGCTGCGCGTTCGCCGAGTGGCAGGACGCGAAGATCAATCTGATCGACACGCCAGGGTATCTCGACTTCCAGGGCGACGCCGTGGCCGGACTCGCCGCCGCAGACGGCGCCTTGTGCGTCGTCCCCGCCACCTCGGGCGTGGAAGTCGGCACCGAGCGCATGTTCCGCGAAGCCGTCGCCCGCCGCGACCCGGTGCTGTTCGTCGTCTCGATGATGGACAAGGAGCACGCCGACTTCGATCGAATCTACCAGCAGATCAGGACGCGGCTGTCGCCCAAGGTGATTCCGGTCGAGATCCCGATCGGCCAGGGCGCCGACTTTCATGGCGTCGTGAACCTGTTCACCCGGCGCGCCCACGTCTACGCGCGCGGGGCGAAAACGGGCGCCTATGAGGAAACTGATATTCCGGCCGAAGCGCAGCCGCTGTTCGACCGCTACTATCAGGACCTGATCGAGTCCATCTCCGCGACGGACGACTCGCTGCTCGAGCATTATCTGGAAGGCGGCGAGATCACGCGGGAGGAGGCGATCGCGGGCATGAAGGCCGCCATGCAGCGTATGGAGCTGTTCCCGCTGTTCTGCGTGTCGAGCGAGCTGAATTACGGCATGCAGGCGGTATTGTCGACGATCGTCGAGCTGATGCCGAACGCCTACGAGATGGAGGAGCTGCACGCGTTCACCGGCGCCGAAGGCGACGACACCGTGCAGATCCACGCGACGGACGACGGGCCTCCGGCGGCGCTCGTGTTCAAGACGACCTCGGAGCCGCACGTCGGCGAAGTGACGTTCTTCCGGCTGTTCTCGGGTTCGATCGTGAACGGCGAAGAGCTGTACAACGCCACGCGCAACACCGCGGAAAAGCTCAATCATCTCTGCAGCGCACAAGGTCGCGAGCGCATCGAGATGCCGCGGCTGCACGCCGGCGACATCGGCTGCGTCGCCAAGCTGCGGAACACGCATACCAACGACACGCTGTCGACCAGGCAGCATCCCGTGCGCCTGCCGTCGATCGCGTTTCCCGAAGGTCAGGTGCAGATGGCCGTTCACGCGGCGAACCGCGCCGACGAGGAGAAGCTCCAGGCGGGGTTGCATCGCCTGCACGACGAAGATCCGACCTTCGAGATCAGCTACAACACCGAGACGCACGAGACGATCGTCTCCGGCCTGGGCGAGCGGCACCTCGAGGTGGCGCTGGCGAAGCTGAAGCGGAAGTTCTCGGTGACCGCCGAGCTGTCGAAGCCGAAGATCGCGTATCGCGAAACGCTCAAGGCGATGGCCGAAGGGCAGGGTCGGCACAAGAAGCAGTCCGGCGGGCGCGGGCAGTTCGGCGACTGCTGGGTGCGATTCGCGCCGCAGCCGCGCGGCAGCGGCTACGAGTTCGTCGATCAGATCGTCGGCGGCTCGATCCCACGGCAGTACGTGCCCGCGGTCGACAAGGGCATTCAGGAAGCAGCCCAGCGCGGCGTGCTCGCGGGATATCCGCTGGTGGATTTCAAGGTCGAGCTGTTCGACGGCTCGTATCACACCGTCGACTCGAACGAGATGTCGTTCAAGATGGCGGGGATTCTCGCGTTCAAATCGGTGGCTGCCAAGTGCAAGCCGGTGCTGCTCGAGCCGCTCGACGAACTCGAAATCACCACGCCGGACGACTACATGGGCGACGTGCTCGGCGATCTCTCAGCGCGCCGCGGCCACATTCTGGGCACCGAGCCCGCGGATGGCGGCACGGTGATTCGCGCCGTGGTGCCGCAGGCGGAGCTGCACAGCTACGCGACCTCGGTGCAGTCGATGACGCACGGCCGCGCGACGTTCCACCGGCACTTCAAAGGATACGAAGAGGCGCCGCACGACGTGGTCGAGAAGGTCGTGGACGAGTCGGCGAAGAGCAGGGAAGTGGAAGTGGCGGTCTGAAAACGGTGGAATGGTGGAACGGATGAACGGTGGAACGCGAACTACCCAGAACTCGGATGTGAGATCCGAGTAGCCAGCCCGAGCGGTTCGCATCGTCTTACAGGCGGCCTCGGGCCGCCCACCGTACAGCGGCCGCAGGCCGCCGCCCTACTGTCTTACTGACGGGAACCTGACGGACGCTCCGCGTCCGTCAGGTTCCCGTCTTCCGCTTCCGCCCAACCGCCGTCTTCGTCGACTTCCGCGGCTTCTTGCCCGCCTGGATCGACACGATGTCCAACTGCGCGGCAGCCGCGTCGCCGCACCCGGATGCGGCAATCGCGGGCTGCCGCGGCTGCTTGTAGACGAACCGGCGGCCCTCGTAGTTGCGGAAGATCACTTCGTCCTCGTTGATCTCCTCCACGTATTCCGGCAGGAGGGGCACCTTGCCGCCGCCCCCAGGCGAGTCGATCACGAAGTGCGGCACGGCCAGGCCGCTCGTCCAGCCGCGCAGGGCTTTCACGATCTCTAATCCCTTCTCGACCGTCGTGCGGAAGTGCTCGCCGCCGGCGACCTGGTCGGCCATGTAGATGTAATACGGCCGCACGCGCGCCTTGAGGAGCTTCTGCATCAGCTCCTTCATCACTTCCGGATCGTCGTTCACGCCCCGAAGGAGCACCGTCTGGCAGCCGAGCGGCACGCCGGCATCCGCGAGGCGGCCGAGCGCCGCGACCGTCTCCGGCGTCAGCTCGGCCGGGTGGTTGAAGTGCGTGTTCATGTACACGGGATGGTACTTCTTCACCATCTCGCAGAACTCGGGCGTGATGCGGCTCGGGAGGTGGCTCGTGATGCGGCTGCCCAGCCGGATGATCTCGACGTGCGGAATCTCGCGCAGCTTCTGGAAGATGTACTCGAGCCGGCGGTCGGAGAGCATCATCGGGTCGCCGCCGGACATGATGACGTCGCGTATCTCGGGGTGCTCCCGGATGTACTCGAACGCCGAGTCGTACTGATTGAGCGGGATCTTCTCGGGATCGCCCACCTTGCGCCGACGCGTGCAGAACCGGCAGTAGCTCGCGCACACCGGGCTGACGAGAAAGAGCACGCGGTCCGGATAGCGGTGGGTGATGTTCGGCACGGGCGAGTCGCCGTCCTCGTCGAGCGAGTCGATCACGCCATCGACGATGTCGAGCTCCTGCGTCGTCGGCACGTACTGCTGCCACATCGGATCGCCGACTTCCTTGATCGTGCTCAGGGCGTTCGGCGTGATTCGCATCTGAAAATTGTCGAAGGCCGGCTTGAGCGCCTCGACGTCGATGACGTCCGAGCCGAATCGCTCGGCCAGGGTGTCGAGGGTAGCCACGCTTTCGTGAAGTATCTTCTGCCAGTCGCTCATTTGGCGATGACTCCGCGTTCGGTCGGAGATGGTTGAGGTGCGGGGAACGGCTTCGTGTAGATCACCCGGTCGTCGCCGGGGGCGTAGAAATCGGTGATGCGGGCTGCCTGCGTGTAACCACGCGTTTCATAGAAGCGGCGCGTGTCGCTGTATTCGTCGCGCGATGACGTCTCGACAACGAGCATGCGTGCTTCGCGTTCGCGAAGCCGGCGCTCCACCTCGCCCAGCAACCGCGAACCGCCGCCTTCTCCCTGGAACTGCGGATGCACCGCGATCCAGTAGAGGTCATACGTGCGATCGGTTCCCGGCGTAGCACCGTAACAGACGTAGCCCACGAGTTGATCGTCACGCGAAAACGACCCTACGAACTCGTAGCTCGCCACACCATCGCCGGGGTCGTACGGCGCACGCGCCGGACCCGCGGCGAACACCTCGTCGAACAACTCGAGCGCGACGTCGATCTCCGACTCGCGAAACACCGACGTGGCGTCGAGAATCTCCCGGAGCCGGTGGCGATGACCACGTTGCAGCGCTCCGAGTCGAACTGACATGTCACTCGCCGCCAGCGGCGAAGAGATCCAGCTCGTGCCGCGGGAGCTCGACGCCGGACAAGGATTGCGCGAGCGCCCACTCGTCGGGTGGAGGCGCCTGCCGTGCACGCGCGAGTCCGCGCTCGCAGATGTCGCGGATGAGCGCTCCGTAATCCATCCCCGATACGCCGGCCATGCGGGCGAGGCCCGCGTCCGGCGCGATGTCCGGGTTCGCGTTCACCTCGAGAATCCACGGCTGGCCGTTGGCGTCAATGCGCATGTCGACGCGGCCGTACCCGAAGCCGCCCGCCAGCTGCCAGGCGCGCAGCGCGACGCGCCGCACTTCCTGCGCGACTTTCGACGGCAGACGCGCCGGACAGCGGGGCTCGGTGCCGACGTCGTCGACGCTGCCGGTCGCCCACTTCGACTGGTAGGTCACGATGTGCCAGCGGCCCTGCGGCATGCGGCTGAAGTCGATCTCCGAGATCGGCAGTACGGTGTCGCCGAGGATGCCGACGTTCACCTCTCGCCCGTCGACGAAGCGCTGCACGAGCACCTCGTCCCAGAGCTCGAGCATCGCTTCGACGCGGCTGGCGAGTGCGCGTGTGTTGCGCACCACGGAGCGCTGTTCGACGCCGAGTGACGCGTCCTCCGCGGCGGGCTTCACGATCGCCGGGTAGCCGACGCTCGACAGCGGGTCGCCGCGACGAATGCACGCGAAGCGCGGCACCGGCAGGCCGGCCTTCTCCAGCAATCCATTCACGACGTGCTTACGGAGACAGATGGCCGTGGTGTAGCTGGAGGCGCCGGTGAACGGAATCTTGAACAGCTCGAGCACCGAGATCACCGCCGACTCGAGCGCGGCGATGCCGTCGATGCCCTCGCACATATTGAACGCGAGGTCGAACTTGCCGCGGCGTAGCTTCTCGATCCACTTGCCGTCGTGGTACACCGGCACGTAGCCGACGTCGTTGCCTTCGGCGACAAGCGAGCGTTCGATCGCCTGGACCGTACCGAGGATGAGCTGGTCCGGCTCCTTCGCGTACGCCGACGCGCCATCGAAAAGAATTGCGACCTTCACGCGATCGCCGCCCAGCGAGTCGGAATCCGCGTGCGGCGGCGGAGCGGCACACCCTGCCGTTCGGCGGCGTGCGTGAGACAGGTCTGAATCAGCTTGGCGTAGCCGAGCCCCGCGGCGCGCGCGGCTTTCGGCAGACAGGAGTTGTCGCGCGGATCGGGGAGAATGCCCGGCAGCGGATTCACCTCGACGATGTTCGGCACGCCGGCGGCATCGAGCCGCACGTCGACCCGCGCCCAGTCGCGGCAGCCGAGCACGCGGTAGGCACGGAGCACCACGTTCTCGATGGCGCGCTGGAGATCCGAGTCGACACGCGCCGGACATTCAAAGATGTCGAGCGGCTCGTCCTTGGTGTCCCAGACCCACTTTGCTTCGAATCCATAAATGGGCAGCGCGCCGCTCGGCAGCGCGCCGAAGTTCATGCCAACGAGCGGCAGCACGCGCGCGGTCGCGCCGTTGCCAAGGACGCCACAGGTGAACTCGACGCCGGGCAGGAACGTTTCCACGATCACCGGTTGCGCGTAGGTCTCGAGGAGAAAACGCGTCTGCGCGACGAGCTCGTCGCGCGTGCGAATGAAGTTCTTCTCGGTGATTCCCTTCGACGAGCCCTCCTGGACCGGCTTGATGAAGAGGGGAGAAGGGAGAGAGGAGAGAGAAGAGGAAGTTGACGAGAGAGGAGACAGGAGAGAGGAGAGACGAGAGGACCTACCCAGCTGCGAGAGCTCAGACTCCAGATCCGAGATGGAGTCAATCACGCAGAACGGCGCCGTCGGCACGTTGTTGGCGCGGAGGACGTCCTTGGTGCGCCCCTTTTGGAGGCAGAGCGAGAGCGTGAACGGGTCGCTGCCCGAGTACGGAATGTCGAAGAATTCGCAGATCGCCGGTACGTGCGCTTCGCGATTCGCGCCGTACAGGCCTTCGGCGATGTTGAAGACGATGTCGGGACGTTCGGCGCGGAGGCGTTCCGGAAACGATTCGTCGGCCTCGAGGCGGATCACGTCGCCCAGCGGGGCGAGCGCGGCGGCGACGGCGTCGATCGTTTCGGCGGAATCCCACTCCGCGTAGATGTCGCTCGCGTTGGCAGCGGCGCTACTGGGAGGCTCTTCGTCGCCTGGCGATTCCGCCGACGGTGCGCTCACGAGCGCCACTGGTGCGGCGGTCGTCTCGGGCTTCTGGTTGTACGCGAATCCGATGCGCGTCATCCCGTCTCTGGTAGTCGTCGGTGACTGACCAAGCTGCTGCTGGAAGAACCGGCGCGTGCGCGCTGTCGCGCGTGCTGCTCTGTTGGTGCGGGGCGCAAAACAGATGCCATCTGCGGACGCGCGCAACATACGAACAGCGATTTTTTCGCGCAATGCTTTTTTTAGAGAGGAGAGAGGAGAGAGGAGAGTGGAGAGAGGAGAGCAACAACCGAGCGGCGAGATTCGAGCGGCGAGATTCGAGACGTCGGACCGTCGAATTCCATTCTCTCGCTTCGTCTCGCCGCTGATCGCTCACGTCTGCCGTCTGGGTTTTTTCCTCTCCTCTCTCCTCTCGCCCCTCTCCCCTCTAGACCTTATGGAACCCCACTCTCGCCGCCTCTCGCCGATCCTCCGCGACGTAGATCTCGAAATCCGAGAAGAAGCCGGGCGCTTCGTGCTGGAGCAGTCGGAGCACCGCGACCGCCATCCGGCGAATCTCCAACTCGGCGCCTTCGCTGCTGCGTAGCTCGAGCATCGTGCGCCAGGCGCGCGCGTTCGCCGTCACCACGATCTTCGTCTCGGTCGCGTTGGGCAGCACGGCGCGCGCTGCCTCTCGCGCCATCTTCCGCCGGTGCACCTTGTCCGCCACCCAGCCATAGCGCTCCATGAGCTGCGCGACGAGACCGACGTACACCGCCTGCGCCTGCTCCACCTGCGCGCGCCACGCGTCCTCGAGCGCCGGCTCCCCGACCATCGCCGGCGGAATCACGAAGCTCGCCTGCGATTCGTCCACGTAGCGCTGCGAGAGCTGCGAGTAGGCGAAGCCGGCGCGGTGCCGCACCAACTCGTGCGTCAGCGAGCGGCTCACGCCCTCGAGCAGGATCGAGTAGTTGGCGTGCTCCAGCACACTGCCGTGTCCCTGCTTCTTGATGTTGCCGAGGTACTCGCGCGTCTCGCGTCCGGCGGGATTGTGCTGGCTCATGTAGCAGAGACGGCCGGCGAATTCCGCGAGCCGCTCGCCATCCGTGCTCTGGCCCGTCCAGTTCACCGGCAGGTGCGACGGCGTGGTGAAGGTGGGGCGAGCGAGCAGCGTGAGAACGGGCTCGGTGTAGTAGCGTGGCGTCGTCATACGCGGGCGGCTGAATGCGCGAGGGCGGGGGAAGCGGGAAATCAAGAACATCGCGCCGCGCCGGACAAGAGAGCGGCGCATCATCGCACCGGTCTTCTTCGCGGGAAACGTCGCGATCAGCGCGGCGCGTCGAGCAGGTCGAGTCGAAAACGCGCGTAGGCGCGATCGCGCTCGACCGACTCGAGCGCCGCGCGCGCTCGCGCCGGCAGCGGCGGCAGCGCGGGATCGTACTTGATCGCGCCGAGCGTCGCCTCGCCACGCAGCGCGACCTTCACCCCGGGATTGAGAATGCCCGCCGAATCGAACGCGTCCTTCACCGCGCGAAAATGCGCGATCGCCTCGGGCGTCCACACCCGCGGCAGGAGCGGCGTGCGCAGTCGTCCGTCGCCATGCTCGCCGGTGAGCGTTCCGCCGAGTGATGCGGCGAGCGAGACGACCTCGTCGAGAATGCGAGCCACGCGATCGCGCCAGCCGGTGCGCGACACGTCGACGAGCGGATTCACGTGGACGTGCGCGTCGCCGGCGTGCCCGAAGATCACGCCGCGTGTGTCGTTCTCCGAAAGGATCGATCGCACGCCTCGCACGTACGCCGGGAGCGACTCCGGTGGTACGGCGCAATCCTCGACGAACTGCATCGAGCGGAGATTCGGATCCAGTCGGGCGAGAATCGGACTGGCCGCATGGCGCAATTCCCAGAGCTCCGTCTCGGTCGGCGCGTCGAGCGCGACACGCACGGTCGTCGCTCCGCTCTCGCGAAACATCTGCTCGACGCCGCGCGCCGCCGCTGCCGCTTCCTCGGTGCTCGCACCCTCCACCTCGGCGAGCAGCGCCGATTCGGTGTCGGCGGGAACCTGGCGCGGCGCTCCGCCCATCGCTGCCACATCCAGAAATGTTCGGTCGAGCAGCTCGCAGGCGACGGCACCCGCATCGCGCGCCAAGGTTGCCGCCGTCACTGCCTGCTCGATCGTCGCGAACGCGCCGAGCACGCTGCTCGTCGACTGCGCGACGGGAGCGAGCTCCAGCTCGAGCGCCACGAAGAACGCGAGCGTTCCCTCGCTGCCGACGAGCAGATCCACCAGCGCGCCCGACTTCGCGTACGCCGCGATCCCGTAGCCGGACGAGTCCTTGATCACACCGTCGTGCACCGACGGATCGCGCAGTTCCGCCGACACGAGCCCGTGGTGTGCCGTCTCGAGGAAGCGGTCGATCGGCGGAACGCCCTGCGGCGGTGGGTCGCCGCGGCGCACGAGCGCGCGCGATCCGTCGGCGAATACGCAGTCGAGCGCACGCACCCAGCGGCGCATCGAGCCGAAGTGCATCGAGTGCGAGCCGGCGGCGTTCGTCGACGCCATGCCGCCGACCGTGCAGAACGCGCCGCTCGACGGATCCACGGGAAACCGGAGACCGCGCCGTCGTGCGGCGCGATCCACCTCGATGCGCGTCACGCCCGGACCGACGACGATCGCTCGACGCTCGGCGTCGACGTCGCCGAGCGAGCGCCAGCGGCTGAGATCGACGATCACGCCGTCGCCGATCGCGCCGCCCGGCATGCTGCTCCCCGATCCACGCGGGATGAGCGGCGTGTGCGTGTCGCTGGCCCAGCGTACGAGCACAACGAGATCGTCGGCGTCGACCGGCACGGCGACCGCACGGGGCCTCGCGCGCGCGATGCCCGCCGCCTCGGAGTACACGGCGCGCGCGTCGTCATCGGTGCGGAACGTCCCGCGAAATTCTGCCGGCGTTGTGATCGACGTCATTGCCGCAAGCTAGCGAACATCGGAGACTCGCCGTCGTTGTTTTGCTATCTTTACTCGCCCCCACACGTGGAGACAATGGCGCAGCAGCACGACGCACGAGCCCAGCAGGCGCGGGAGTTCACGCGTGAAGTACTGCCCACCGTCTCGCGCACGTTCGCCCTGAGCATCCGGCTGCTGCCGGGCGAGCTCGGTGCGGCGGTGCGCTGCGCGTATCTTCTCTGTCGCATCGCCGATACCATCGAGGACGAACCCGCGCTCGCCGCCGAGGAGAAGGCGGCACTGTTCGAGGAGCTGACGCGGGCGTTCGACGATCCGCGGATCGCCGACGAGTTTCCAGCGCGCACGGCGTTTCTGCGCGGCAACGCGGCGTATCTCCGCCTCATCCGCAATGCGGACCTCGTGTTCGTCGCCTATCGCGAGCTGCCGGAGCGCACGCGCGGCTTCGTGCGGCATTGGGTGCGCGAGATGATCGGCGGCATGCGGAAGTTCGTGCTGGCGTACCCGCGCGGCGTGCGCATCCAGAGTCTCGACGAGTACAAGGAGTACTGCTACTACGTAGCCGGCACCGTCGGCTATCTGCTCACCGACCTCTGGCACGAACACGCGCCAAGCATCGGCACTCGAAGCTACGAAACGCTTCGCGGCCGCTGCCGCGCGTTTGCCGAGGCGCTGCAGACGGTGAACATCCTCAAGGACGTGGCGCAGGACGCGACGGACGAGAACTCGATCTACATCCCCGAGCAGTTGCTCCGCGCGCACGGCATCACGCACGACACGATGCTCGCCGCCGACTGCGCGCAGGAGCACCGGGCCGCGCTGGGCGCGATGATCCAGCTCGCCTGGCACGATCTCGACGAGGCGACTGCCTATCTGCTGGCGATTCCCCGCCGGGCGATGGCGATCCGCCTCTTCTGCGCGCTGCCTCTGCTGTTCGCGTACGCCACGCTGCGCGATCTGACGAGCAACGCCACACCGGCGCAGCCGCTCCAGGTCGTGAAGATCTCGCGCGCCGAGGTGAAGTCGCTCACGGTGCTCAGCTTCGTGAGCGTGTTCAGCAATCGTGGAATGGCGTCGCTCGTGCGGCGGACGCGGAGGAAGCGGCTGGCGTTCGGGTGATGAGCGTCAGAAGCGCCGCGGCGGTACCGACGTGGCCGCGGCGACGATCGCGCCGAGCAGCGAGCCTGGATTCGCTCGACTGAGCTCGCCTCGCTCCAATCGGTCGAGCAGTTGTTCGAGGGCGAGCTGTGCGCGCGTCACCACCCGCCCCTGGAACGCGCGGGCGCTGGCGAGTCCGATCGCCGGTACGAGCACCACCGGCGCAACGGCCGCCGCGGCAGCGACACCCATCACGAAGAGCGACGCCGTCGCCGCGGCGCTGACTCCGCTCCACACACCGACCTGGATGGTGCCGCGCGAGCGGTGCGTGCGGAGATTGGCGTCCAGCGCGACGTGCACCCGCGTGTCATCGACCGGAATCACCGTCGCGGACACCTCGAACGCCTGCGACAGCGTGTAGTCGCGGCCGCCGACGTGCAGCGCGCGCTTGATGCCGACGATGAAATCGCGCCGCGGCTCCCAGACGATTCGATCCGAGTGATGGCGTTTGACGACGAGCATCTCGTCTCGCTGCATCCACGTATCGATCGCCGCGAGCGTGGGCGTCGGCTTGCCGGCGATGGTGCGCGCTGCCTGCACGCGGCTCGGGCCGAGCAAGCTCGCGGCGACGCCATGCTCCTCGCTCGGGAGAATCGATCGCGTGCGTTCCTCGGCCAACGCCTGTCGCAAACTCTGGGGCGCGAGGCCGACTTCCTTGCCCAGCTCGAGCAGCTGCTGCTCGGTGAACTGCTCCTCCGGATCGCTGCTCCGCATCTGCAGCTCCGCCGCGCGCGCCAACACGCGCTCGAGCGCATTGCGATCGAGTTGCGGGACGGGAGGGCGAGGATCGTCGGGCATGAGGTGAAAAATAGTCCGTCGCCCGTGGTCCGTCGTCCGTCGTCCGTCGAGATCGTCGCGCGGGGTGAGTGTGGTGCGCCGAAGCGGGTTGGACTGAATTGGGGGACGCGGATTTTGCGGAAACATGGCCAACGAGGCGCGGATTCGGTCCGGGTGGCGGATGAAGTTCCGTGCGCCAGGTCAGGCAACAAACAAGACCTTTGTGGTGGTGGCGTCCCGGGCAACTCTCCACTCCGCCGACGTTGCAAACTCCATAGTCCCCTCGGGCTTTTTCGTGGCGCGATGGGCTGTCGCGCCACAGGGGCTGCGTGGCCGGCTACGTCTCAGGGATAGGGAAGGGGCTGCGGAGCACTGCGGAGCACTGCGGACAGGCGCGGAGAGGCGTTTGCTGGGGTGTTGATGAATGATGAACAGCTGCACTGCACGTCGCCCACGAGATTCTCGGCGCGTTCTCGGACGGTGCAATTCCTTGTCGACGAGAGCTTCGTCAACCCCTCACAAATTGAAGCCCGCTTCGTCGTTCTCCGCCGTTCTCCGCACTTCTCCGCCGTGCTCCGCCGTTCTCCGCCGTTCTCCGCCGCTTCGCGATACTCTGCACTGACATGATGCTGGTCCAGCCACAACAGGTTTGAACACGGATGCCACGAAAGCGACGGATCGAACGAATTCAAAACCAAATGCTTTTGGGGTGTGGCGCGATGGACTCGGCGCGCCAGTGGCAGCCGATCCGCGCATCGTCCACCAGTTTCCGCCAAATCCGCGTCCCCAATTCAGTCCAGCCCGATTCGGCGCGCCACACTCATCCCGCGCGACACCACGGACTACGGACTCAAATCCCTCCCAGGACGATATCGATCTGCTTCCCGATCGCCGTTACGATCGCCGAGGGCAGCGGGAAGCCCGCGGCGAAGGCGGCGGCGGTGTCGCCGCGCGGCGCGGCGGGGCCGAGGGTCTCGAGATAGAAACGCATGTACGCCGGCAGCAGGTCGGGTATGGTCTTCTGGATCAGCATCGCGCCGCCGCGCACCGCGGCATTTCCCTGGTAGCCGTTCGTCGCTCCAGAGCGTTGTTCGGCCGGGGTGGTGTTGTCGTTGATCGCGACCTGCACGAGCTGCTGCACGGCCTCGTGCGCGAAGACGAACAGCGCATTCGCCGCCGAATCCGGCGTGGTCGGGTACGTCACCGCGATGATGTTCGACAGCTTCCCCTGATTCACCGTGCGGCCTTCGCCGCCGAGCGGCAGCGAGAGCAGCAGCTCGCCGTCCGGCTGCTGGGTGTTGTTGAGGAAACGCGAAAGTTTCGGATACCAGGTCGACTGCCACTGCGCCTGGAACTGCGCGTAGCCCGCGCCGCGTGCGCCCTGCTCCGACGTCCAGTAGGCGTGGTAGAAACGCGAGTCTTCGTCCTGGATGCTCTGCACGAACAGCCGCAGCCAATCGCGATCGGCCGCGCTCGGGAACAAGCTCGCCAGCAGCGCGATCTCCTGTTGCATCTGCGGATCGTTCGACGCGCGCGGATTACCCTGCGCGCGAATGAACAGATCCGTCGCGTTGGCAATCTCCTGGAGCGACGGGAAGTACATCGCCAGGAATTGCGCGTTGGTGAGCGAGGGATTGGTGGCGAAGCGGGCCGAGAGCTGGGGCTGATTCGCGTCGAGCGCGGTGAGAATGTTCTTTTGCCGCTTGATGGCCGTGATCCGCTGCTTGTAGCCGCGCGAGAAGAACGTGACGCGTCCGGTGTCGGTCGTCAGCATCGCGAATCCGTGCAGCCAGAGGTCGACGTCTTCGCGTGTGTTGACCCGCCAGCCCGGCGCCGGCGCGGCGCCGCCGCTCACCGGACTCGCCGTTCCCGTCGAGCTGCCAATCCCGCCGAGCCCGCCGGTTGCGCAGGCGGCGAGGGCCAGCGCCATCGCCGGCACGAAGATGTGGCCGCGCGCACGACGGCGGGCGGCGGCTGCTATCAGAGTTCTCATAATCACCTCACCGGGCCGTTGCCGGCCGTCCACAGGTCGGGCAGAACTTCCAGCCCACTTCCAGCTCCGAGCCGCAAGCCGGACAGCTCATCGTCGTGAGATTCTGGCCGCAGTGCGGGCAGAACGTGATCGGGCGGCCGACGGGCAGCGCTTCGCCGCACGAGCGGCAGGTGTCGCCCGCGGCTGGGGTCATCGATCCGCCGCCGGGAATCGGCGCGGGCGACGGCGTACGTGTCGGCGTCGTGCTCGCGGGCCGCGGCGCCGTGGTCGCGGTGGACGACGCCTGAGACGGAGCCGCCCTGGCTGATTCGCCGCCCTTGCCGACTGGCTTGGCCGCGGGCGCGGGTTTCGCCGCCGCGTGCGGCGTTTCGTCGGGCGGGCCCACCTCGAGGCTGCGCAGTGCCGCCGGCGCAAGCGCGACCGTCGCGGTGGCGAACTGCTTGAATGCGCTCGGGTCGGGGTTCGCCGCCTCGAGCTGCTGGCGCAGTACGTCGCGCATGCGCTCGTCGACGATCAGGTAATCGCGCGCGCCGGCGAGCAGCTCGGTCAGCGTGATCTCGTAATCCTCGTTGGTCTCGAGGCCGAGCTCTCGGCGATGATGCCGGTAGGGAAGGATGCTCTGGTGCAGCTCGCCGACGCTGAACGGCTGCGTCAGATACTGCGGGAACCTGGAGCGAATGGTTCGCACCAGGTGGCGGTACATGCGATCGACATTATCCATCACGAACGGGGCTGGGGCGAAGTGCCAACGCGTGGACCAGTACGTTGTACTCTACAACCGCGAGCCCGTTCGCGCCGTCAAGGCTTGCCGGCGGCGTCGATCAGTTTGTCTCGCGCAGCCTGCTCCGCTCGCAATTTCGATGCACCGAAGTGGTCCAGCGTGCGGGAGACGATCGACGGTTGCCCGTCGTGGCCTTCGCCGTACCCCCAGCCGTAGCCGACCGCCACGCCGAGGATCAACGCCACGATCAACTTTTTCATCGTCCAGCCCTCCATCCGCATCGCGGATCCAGGTGATTCTAGGTGATTCGTGCCGGCCGTGGACTCACCGGATACGGACGCAGCGCCTTGAACCGGCTACCATCGGGAAACGCCGCCGGTTCCACGGCCATGCGTCCCTTCGCCCGCTCCCGCTCCGCCGCCAGCCATTCATCGAACTGTGATGACACGATTCCGCCGGAGCTCGTCTGCTCGCGCGCGGCCCGCGTCGCCAGATGATTCGCGTACTCGTTCTGTGGATGTCCCACGTGCCCCCGCACCCACTGCCAGCTCACCTGATGCGCGCGCACCGACTCCACTGCTTCAATCCATAATTCAAGATTGAGTATCGGCCCTTCCTTCTTCTTCCAGCCGCGCGCGATCCAGCCGAACACCCACTCGCTCATGCCCTTCACCAGATACTGCGAGTCGCTGGTGAACAGCACCCGAAAGCGCACGCCCTTGCGCGAGATCGCCTGAAACGCGTCGATCACGCTCCGCAAGGCCATGCGGTTGTTCGTCGTCGCCGGTTCCGATACCCAGTAGTCCCATCGAGTCAGGTTGCCGGAGCCGGGATGTACATACTCAATGACGCCTGCCGCCCCGCCCGGGTTACTTCCTTCGCGGCCGTTTCCGAGGCACGACTCGTCGGCATAGATGGCGATCAGCGGCAGCTCGCCCCCTGGCCCCCCACGCTCCGGCAGCTCGAGATTCCCGCTCAACCTACCGCCTCCACCGACTCGATCTCGTCCACATAGATGCGCAGATCGTGACCAGTGGTCGGATTTCGTGCCGCGATCACCTCGCGCCGGCCCTCGGTTTCGAGGCGCAACGGAATCACGATGCTCTCGCGCCGCGCGCCACGCCGCACGGCCACGCGGCTGCCTGCCGTGATGGCCCGCTCGAGAACGTCGTACTGCGCATGCGTCAATTGCCCCATGTCTATTTCGCTCCGCACCAGTCCACAGCCAGGCGCGCCAGAATTTCCGTCGCCCGTTCGACTTCTCTCAATTCCACCCACTCCGTTGCCGCGTGCGCCAGGCCCATGTCGCCCGGGCCAAAGCAGATCGCCGGAATGCCGGCGTCGTTGAGCAGCGCCGCATCGGTCCAGGCCGACATTCCCTCGACGCGCACGCCGCCGCCGCCGCCGCGAATCGCCCGTTCCAGCGCGCCAACGATCGGCGCATCCACCGCCACGTCGCTCGGCGGCTGACTCAGTGTCACGCGCACCTCGGCGCGAAACTCCGGTTGACATGCGGCCACCGTGGCGCACAGGGCTTCGATCTCCCGCCGCACCTCGTCCGCCGATTCGCCCGGAATGGTGCGCCGCTCGAGACGCAGCGTGCACCGGTCCGGGTACGTCGACATGCCGCTTCCGCCATTGATCAGAGAAGCATGAATCGACGGACGGCCGAGTAGCGCGTGCGACCGGCGCGGCAGATCGTGGGCATCGAGACGCTCAAGCTCCGCCAGCACGAGGCCCGCATGGCGAATCGCGTCCACACCGAGATCCCACCGGCTGCCGTGCGCCGCGCGGCCGAGCGTCGTCACGTCGATCCACACGAAGCCGCGGTGCGCTGGCATGATCGCCAGGCGCGTCGGCTCGGTGACGATGGCCGCGTCGGCGCGCACGCCGCTCTCGATCAACGCGCGGGTGCCCAGACTTTCGAACTCCTCGTCGACCACCGCCGCGACGATCAGCTCACCCGCGAGCGACTGATCGGCGGCGCGGGCGGCGGCGGCGCACATCGCGGCGACACCGGCCTTCATGTCCGATGCGCCGCGGCCGAACAACTTGCCGTCCTGCTCGACCGAGCCCCACGCGTCGTGCGTCATGCCGTCGACGTCGACGACATCGAGATGGCCGTTGAACATCAGCGAGCGCGCGCCGCTTTCCGCGCGACCGATGCGCGCGATCACGTTCGGTCGCCCGGGCGCCGCCTCGCGCCGTTCGACGTCGAACCCCCAGCTCGCGAGTATGTCGCCGAGCACACGCGCGATCTCGCCTTCACCGGGCCCGCCCGGCACGAGCGTGGGATTCCGGGAATCCATGTGTACCAGCTCGCGCAGGAGTCCCACGCCGTCCCCACGTTCTACGCGCATCGCGTCACTCCGTCGGTGTCGATGGCAAACGGCACCGGCTCGCCGAGGCTCGCGGCAATCTCGCGCACGGAATCCACGCGGTCGTCTCGCGCGACGAGCAGCACGCATCCGCCGCCCGATGCACCGAGCGCCTTTGCGCCGATTGCGCCTGCCGCGCATCCGCGTTCGATGATCTCGTCGATCAGCGGCGTCGGAATGGCCGGATGCAACGACCGCTGCAGGGTCCATTGCTCGGCGACCAGCGCGCCGAGCGCATCGATGTCGCCGTCGGCCAGCGCCTTGGCGATCTGCTCGGCGTGGTCGCGCATGCCGTCGAGCGATGCGAGCACGCGTGGCTCGCGCTCGCGATACGCGCCGAGCACCGCGTCGATCGTTTCACCGGAGATGCGGCTCTGGCCCGTGTACACGACGACGCACCGCCGTTCCAGCTCGGCGCAGGTGGACGCGCCGAGCGGAATTCGTCGCACGTTCACGCCGCGGGCCGAAAAGCGCAGCGCGAGCGCGCCGCCGTACGCGGCCGCGTAGTGATCCTGCCGGCCGCCGGGAATTCCGAGGTCGGCGATCTCGATGTCCCGGCTCAGTTCGGCGATCTGGGTGCGATCGAGCGACTCATCGTGCGCAGCCGCGAGCGCGGCGACGATCGCCACGCCCGCGGCGGACGATCCGCCGAGTCCCGCGCCGATGGGGAAGTCGCTGCGCACTTCTATGATTTCGCCGTCCACGCCAAAGCGGCGCGCGGCCGCATCGGCGATCGAGTGATCGGCCGGCCGCGCGGCGCGCACGCGCGGCTCGCCGGCGCGAGCGTCACGGCGCGCCTCCGACGGGCTGGGCTCGCGGATGGACGCGGTCGCGTATCGGGTGATCGCTAGATTGCAGACGAAGCCGCCCATCTCGTCGGCGTACGGCGGCACGTCCGTCCAGCCGCCGCCGAAGTCGATGCGCGTTGGCGCACGCATGATGAGAGTCATGAGGAGAGTGCGGCTAAACGTATTGGCCGAGCGGTGATTCGCCAATCGCGAACGAGCGTTCGGCACCGGGCATGGCTGTTGCGGCTCCCCACTCCGATATGATCGACATCTCGCACTACCTCGACGACTGCAAATTCATTCTCGTGTCCAACCGCGAGCCGTACGAGCACATGCGCGGTGTGCACGGGATCGAGGTCAAGCAGCCGGCGGGTGGGCTGGTGTCGGCGCTCGATCCCACGATGCGCCGCACGCACGGCACGTGGGTGGCGTGGGGCAGCGGCACGGCGGATCGCGACGTGGCTGACGAAGCGGGACGCGTCGCCGTACCGCCGGGCGAGGAGTGCTACACCGTGCGCCGCGTCTGGCTCGACGAAGCGGATGTGAACGGCTACTACCACGGGTTTGCCAACCGCGCGCTGTGGCCGCTCTGCCACATGCTGATCCAGCATTTCGAGTATCGCACGGAGTTCTGGGAGCGGTACCGTACCGTCAACCTTCGATTCGCGCACGCCGTGGCCGACGAAGCGGAGCGGTGCACCGGACGCGCGATGGCATGGATCCAGGATTACCACTTCGCGCTCGCCGCCGAATACCTGCGCGCCATGCGGCCGACGCTGTTCATTCACCAGTTCTGGCACATTCCGTTTCCGCCGGCGGACATCCTGCGCATGCTGCCCGCCGGCACTCACGAAGCGGTGCTGCGAGGCCTGCTCGGCAACGATCTGATGGAATTCCAGATCGATCGCTATGCGGTGAATTTTCTCGATTGCGTCGATCGGTTCATTCCGGAGGCGCGCGTCGATCATGATCGGCAGTGCGTGCACTTTCGCGATCGCATCGTGCACGTCGGCGCGTTCCCGATCAGCATCGACGTGGATCGATTCGAGGAGATGGCCTCGGCACCCGGCGCCTGCACGCTGTGCGAAACGCTCCGCGAGCGGTACGCCAAGGGTACGCGCCAGCTCGGCGTCTGCGTCGACCGGATCGATTACACGAAAGGCATCCCCGAGCGCATTCGCGCGCTCGAGACGTTGTGGAATGAATCGCCGAACATGCGCGAGCGGTTCACGTTCATCTTCGTGTGCACGCCGTCGCGCACCGATCTGCCCGCGTACAACGCGCTCGAGCGCGAGGTGACGCAGAACGTCATTCGCATCAACGCGACGTTCGGCACCGACGACTGGACGCCGATCGTGCTGATCAACGAGAACGTCGACTCCGATCTGCTCGCGGCGGTGTTCCGCGCCGCGGACCTCTGCATCGTCTCGTCGCTGCAGGACGGCATGAATCTCGTCGCCAAGGAGTTCGTCGCGTCGCAGCTCGACGAGCGCGGCGTATTGATTCTCAGCCGCTTCACCGGTTCGGCGGAGGAGATCGAGGGTGCGGTGCTGATCAATCCGTTCAACGTCGACGGCTTCATGGGCGGCATCCGTACGGCGCTGGAGATGTCGCCCGAGGAGCGGCGGCGGCGGATGCACCGCATGCGCAAGCAACTGCACAATTCAACGATCTTCGACTGGCTCGACTCGATCCTCGGCCGCTCGACGGAGATCATGGCGTCGCAGCGCGCGCTCACGGCCGTTGGCTGACGGGTGACGGCACCAGCGCTTCCCGTATCGGAGTCGCTCGGGCGCCGATTGTCCGGTGTGCCGCTCATGCTCCTGCTCGACATCGACGGTACGCTGTCGCCGATCGCGCCGCGCCCGGAGTACGCGTCCGTGCCGGACGCAACGCGCGACGTCCTCGCCGCCCTCGCCGCGCTCAACAACGTGCACGTGGCCGTGATCTCCGGGCGCGAGGCTGTCGACGCACGCCGGCTCATCGAGCTCGACTCGGTGTGGGTGATCGGCAATCACGGCTTCGAGCTGGCGGCGCCGAACGCGTCGCCGGCGCCGCGAGCCGACGTCATACCGTTCGAGCACGCGATCGCCACAGCCGTGTCGCGCGCGCGCGCGATCGCCAGCGAAATGGAGGGCGTGCTCGTCGAGGACAAGCGCTGGACGATGAGCATTCACTATCGGCTCGCGCATCCGCGCATCGTGCCGGAGCTCGTCGCGGCCACGGAGCGAATCGCGAGCGATTTGCGGCTCCGCCTCACGCGCGGCAAGGAAGTGCTCGAGCTGCGGCCGCCGGTCGACGTCGACAAGGGGACCGCCGCGGTGGATCTAGCCGAAACGCTCGGCGCGCTGAGCGGCGGCGCGTCGGTACTGTGCGCCGGCGACGATCGGACCGACGAGGATGCGTTTCGCGCGTTGCGGCTCGCCAATCCGTCGACCGTCACCGTCCGTGTGGGCGGCGACGATCGCGGCGTTCAGACGGAAGCGGAGTTCAGTGTTCCCGATCCGGCTGCCATGCGCGCGCTGCTCGAGTCGATTCTCGAGCAACGTGGCGGCCGGACGGGCAATTAGCGTTTGCTCGTTTTCTTCGCGGGCTTGGCGGACTTCGCCTTGACACTCTTGCCCGCCGACTTCGCCGCAGCGGGCTTGGCGGCTTTCGCAGCTTTCGCAGCCTTGGCTGGCGCCGGTTTCGCGGCTGCTTTCGCCGGCGCAACTACCGGTCGGGCGCCCTTTGCTGCTGGTGCTGGCGTCGTCGGCTTGGCCGATGCCGCAGCCGCCGCCGACTTTGCGGCCGCTTTCATCGACGCCTGCGCGGTCGCATGCGCCGAGGCGAGTGCGGCGTTCCGCGCCGCCGCTTCGGCCTTGGCGATTGCCGCACGCTCGGCCGCGATCGCATTTGCCGTCGGCTTGGATTTCTCGCTCGCCGGCCGCTTTTCGTGGGCGGATTCGGCCTCGCGGATCAGCTTTTCAGCCTCTTCCGGCGTCATCTGCCCGCGGCGAACCATGTATTGCGTGAGATCGCGCGCGCTTTCGATCGCGAATCCAGTGATTCCCGCCGCCGCACTGATGACGTCGCGCATCGCAGCGGCCACTTTGGTGCCCGCTTCCTGACTGATGATCTGCGCCCGTTCCGCCATTTCGGCGACAGTGTCGCGCATGTCCATTGGCCGATGGCCGGGGGCGCGGCGCTGGGCGGCGGCCGGCTCGGCCGGGCTGGCGGGGGTGGGGTCGTTCGGGAGCGGCTTATCCACCATATGAGTTCACGTGTCGCACGTGCGGGGTCGGGTGGTGGACCTCGAGCCGAGTGGCGCGTTGTCCGGCTGGGCAGGCAGCGCTATGTTCGCCGGCGGCGCTCGAGGTCGCGGAAGTATATGATTTCACGACAGCTACGCAAGGCGGTCCGAGACCGCTGTGCGTTTGCTCACTTTGCATCAATAATGATGGAACCATGATCACTCAATGGATACAGCAAGGCGACAGTAGATGCTCCATGGCGTAAAGGTCCTCGATCTAACGCGGGTTCTTGCTGGCCCGCTCTGTACGATGACGCTGGGCGACCTGGGAGCGGACGTAATCAAGGTCGAGCGCCCTGGCTCCGGAGACGATACCCGCGGCTGGGGGCCGCCGTTCGATGATCGCGGGCAAAGCGCCTACTATCTGAGTATCAACCGAAACAAGCTTGGAATCGCCGCGGACTTCGACGACCCCTCCGACCGCGCCCTGATCGAGCGCCTGCTGGCCGAAGCGGATGTGGTCGTCGACAACTTTCGGATGGGCGTGCTGGAGCGGAAAGGCCTGTCGCCGTCCGACTGGTGCGGACGCCGTCCCGAGCTGATCTGGTGCACGATCACGGGCTTCGGCGCCGGCGTCGACCGCCCGGGCTACGACTACGTGGCCCAGGCCGAGTGCGGCTGGATGGCGATCACCGGCGAAGCGGACGGTAATCCAATGAAAGTGGGCGTCGCGTTGGCTGACGTGCTCGCCGGAAAGGATGCGGCAATCATGGTACTCGCCGCCCTGGTTCGACGCGGGCGTACGGGGCAGGGGGCGAGGCTCACGGTGTCGCTCGCCGATAGTGCGAGGGCGGCCCTGGTGAATGTGGCCCAGAACACATTGGTCAGCGGCAAGGATGCCAGGCGCTGGGGCAACGCCCACCCCAACCTCGTCCCCTACGAGCTGTTCAGGGCAGCAGACAGGCCGATCGTCATCGCCGTGGGAAGCGACGCGCAATGGCGGGCCTGTGCTCGCGCGCTCGGCCTTGACGCGCTGGCGGACGATGTGACCCTGCTCACAAACGCCGGCCGAGTCGCGCATCGGGAGCGGATCGTGAGTGAATTCTCACGACGCCTTGCCACGCGCCCAGCAGCCGAATGGCGCGACCGCCTGGAGCGCGCCGGTGTTCCGACTGGAGTCGTGCAGTCGGTACTCGAAGCGTTGCGCGACACGAATGCGTCGCCGCTCACCGGACTGCCATCGAGTGTGGGCGGCACCGTGCGCTTTGCGCCGCCGGGGCTGGATGAGCATGGAGCGCGGGTGCGCGCGAAGGGGTGGGGGGTGTTTGACGCCTGAACGCCTGAACGTTCCACCGTTCCACCGCTAGTTACCTCGCCTCCGCCCGATTCGTCCTACCCACGTGGCGACCATCCTCGAGCCCACTGCACGGGCAACCGCACTGTCCGAAGCGCGGAAAGCGCGTTACTCTGTTGTCGTGAAGACGACTGAGCAACCCCTGCAGGCTGATCAGACGCCAGTTGATCCGGATAATACCGATCAACTCATCATTCAGCGCGTGCTCGCTGGAAATCGCGACGCATTCAAGACGTTGATTTCCCGCTACAGCGATCCACTCTACCGTCACGCCCTGTGCATGACGGGCAGTCCCGACGTCGCCGAAGACATCCTGCAGCTCAGCTTCATCAAGGCCTATCAACATCTGGCCGAGGTGCGTGGCCGGTTCGATGCATGGGTGTTCAGGATCGTGGCCAACGGATGCAAGGATTGGCTGAAGAACATCCGGCGGTCGCACTTGAGCTACGACGAAGACGATCAACCGTCTTCGTATGCGACACCAGATGAAGAGCTCGATCGTACGGAACTCCGCACGGATCTGGACCGCGCGTTGGCCACGTTGCCGGCCTCGCTGCGCGAAGCATTCGTGATGAAGCACGTAGAAGGTCGGTCGTACGAAGAAATGGCCGATTTGCTGGGTACTACCGTCGGAGCGCTGAAGATGCGCGTACACCGCGCGCGTGAAGCTCTCCAAGCACTCTTAGAGGAAAAGTACGCCTAATGGTAGACGATCTCCGCTCCGACGACGGCCTTGGCGGGTTCGACGGCCATCACAATCGGCAGAATCGGCGCCCCGAACGGGAGCGTCCTCTCGCCGATCGAGAGGTGCCGCTAGGCCATCAGGAACAGGACGCCCGTGTGCTCTCGCCGGCTGTGCACGCGTGGCTCGATGGTGAGCTCCCCGAAGCGAGTGTCCGCAAGGGCGACACGGCGCGCGATGTGGAGTTCTGGAAGAACATCAATGTCGAGGTGGATCGGCGTCGCCGCATGCACACGCCCACCTACCTCGAAGCTCGGATCATGGAAGCGCTGCCGCAGACGGCACCCCAGGTCATCACGCCCTGGTGGCGTCGTGAGTTCGTCATCACGCCGGCCGTCGGGTTCGGCGCAGCCGCGGCGCTCGTCGTCGCCGGCGCGGCAGTCACCGCGGTGGTCCTGGGGCTGATCCACTAGCTCCGCGGTTCCTTCGATCGTTGACGGCCGACCCTCGCGGGTCGGCCGTTTTTTTGTAGCCTCATTCTCGATCTCGGCATATATCTTTGTGATCGGGAATACGGATTGCACCAGCGAACTGAACGTCGGACCGGCCGGACCCACCGAACGACCAGGCCAGCAAGTGTGTTTCTCCGAGGACACATGTCACAGGCTGAACAGTTCGAGCATCTACTCCGTGAGCTGGAGCGCGTCGGCGTCGACCCGAACACCGTCAGCGCCGGACTGGGCGTTCGCCCGCAAGACGCCCTCCGTGCGCTGGCCGAGCTGTCGAACGGCGCCGGACCGGAGGCGTTCCTCGCGCAACTCCGCGCCGTGATGACCGCGACGCCCGGACGCCGCTGACCGGGCCGCATGGCCCGTTGCTTCATCGGCATCTCCGGCTACGACTATCCAGGCTGGCGCGGCACCTTCTATCCACCGGACGTTCCGCGCCGACAGTGGCTCGGCTTTGCCAGCCGGGTGTTCAACTCGGTCGAGCTGAATGGCACGTTCTACAGTCTCAAGTCGCCCGACACCTATGCGCGCTGGGCCGCCGCCGTACCGGACGACGGCTTCGTGTTCGCCATCAAGGCCGGCCGATTCATCACCCACAATCTGAAATTACGAAACTGTGACGCCGCGATGGGCAACTTCTTCGCCAGCGGCGTCCTCGCGCTCGGCCAGAAGACGGGGCCGTTTCTCTGGCAGCTTCCGGCCAGCTACCGCTTCGACGCCGAGCGCATGGATTCCTTCATGCGCCGGCTGCCGCGCAACTCGGTCGACGCCGAAGCGGTGGCGCGCCAGCACGACCACCGTCTGCGTCGCGGGGCGCTCGTCGATGCCCCGGTCCGCGTGCCGTATCGTCACGCCTTCGAGGTGCGCCACCCGTCGTACTTCCACGACGAGTTCTACGACATTCTCCGCACGCATGACTGTGCATTCGTCATCGCCGACACGGCCGGCCGGTACGGCTACGCCGAGCACGTGACGGCGGATTTCGTCTACGTGCGACTCCACGGCTCCAGCGCGCTGTACGAGAGCGACTATACCGACGACGAGCTGGCGGGGTGGGCCGATCGAATCCGCGCATGGACGAGTACCGAGCGACCCGGGCGCGACGTATACGTATACTTCGACAATGACGCCAAGGTGCATGCGCCACACAACGCAATGCAGCTCGCGGATCTCCTCGGAATGGGCTGACCACGCGCGACGAATGCGTTGCGCCGTCGCGTGCCTGTCGTTCGTCGCTTTCGGCGCTGCGGTCGCCCCGCCACCGGCGACGGCGAGCGCGCAGCGTGCACCGGAGGCGGCCGATTCGTCGTTCGCCGCACTCGTCGCCCAGCTCTCCGAGTCCGGCGGCTACTTCGATTCAGACAACATCATCTCCAATGAGCTCACGTATCTGTCGGTCGACAGCCAGCTGGCAAAGCTCGGCGTACACGGCGGCGTGTACATCGGTGTTGGCCCCGATCAGAACTTTTCGTACATCGCGCTGATCCGTCCGTCGATCGCCTTCATGCTCGACATCCGGCGCGACAACATGCTCGAGCACCTGCTGTTCAAGTCCCTGTTCGCCGTCGCACGCAACCGGCTCGAGTATCTCTGTCTGCTGTTCGGACGGCCGGTGCCGCCTGACGCCGGCGCGTGGACCGATCGATTCACCGCCGACATCATCGCCTATCTCGATCGCACGCCGTCCGATGCGCGCGCCGCCGCCGTGTCGCGCGACGCGAGCAACGACCGCATCACGAACTACCACGTCCCGCTCGACGCGCACGATCGCGAGGTGCTCGATCGCTACCGCGCCGAGTTCGTGCAGGACGGACTCGAAACGCGCTACTCGAGCCTCGGTCGGAACAACCGCGGCGATTACCCATCGTTCCGCGATCTGATCATCGCTACCAACCGCGATGGCCGGGAGGTGAGCTACCTCGCCAGCGAGCGCGCGTTCGATGTCATCCGCGACATGGAACGCGAGGGGCGCATCGTGCCGGTCGTGGGCAACGTGGCCGGCCCGTACGCCGTGCGCGCGATCGGCGAGTACGCGCGGGCGCACCACATGAAAGTCTCCGCATTCTACTTGTCGAACGTCGAGCAGTACCTGATCACGCGCCAGGGCGGCTTCGACACCTACATCGAGAACCTGCGCGCGCTGCCGCGCGACAGCACCAGCGTGGTGATCCGCAGCTTCTTCGAGCGCTTCGGCCAGCCGCACCCGCTGGCCATCCCGGCCAGCGGCAGCCGGAGCGTGCAGATGATCGAGCCGATCGACGAGCTGTTGCGCGAATACGACGCCGGCGCAATCCGCGACTATCTGGATCTCGTGATGCACGGGTACGTGCGGCCGTGACGGCCGACAGCGCGCCCGTCGCGCCGCACGCACTTCGCATTCTCTCGCTCGGCGACTCGTACACGATCGGCGAGGGCGTCAGCGCAACCGACCGCTGGCCAATGCAGCTCGCCGCGCTGTTGCGCCAGCGCGGGATCGACGCGGCCGAGCCGACGATCGTCGCGCACACCGGCTGGACGACCGACGAGCTGTCGAGCGGCATCGATGCCGCGCAGCTCGAGCCGCCGTACGATCTCGTCACGCTGCTGATCGGCGTGAACGATCAGTATCGGGGAGGCAAGGCCACGGAGTATCGCCCCCGCTTCCGCGCGTTGCTCGGCCGCGCCGTAACATTTGCCGGCGGCGAGGCGGAGCGTGTGATCGTGTTGTCGATTCCCGATTGGGGCGTGACGCCGTTCGCCTCGGGGCGTGACCGTGTGGCGATCGCCGCCGCAATCCGCGAGTTCAATGAAGTCAATCGGGACGAGACGATCCGCGTCACCGGCTTGGCCGCGAATTGGGTGGATGTCACGGCCAGCTTCACTCGGGCCGCCTCCGACCCGAGTCTGCTAGCCGCTGATGGCCTTCACCCCTCGGCCGCGATGTACGCCGACTGGGCGCAACTAGTCCTTGCCGCCGTGGAAGCGCAGATCAAAAGCGGCCGCAGATGGCGCGGATGAACGCAGATGTGCGCGTGCTGCAACATCTGATTGAACGGTATTTGATGCCTATTTGTGTTGATTGAAAAAGGGAACAAGACACGATTCATCGAACGCGATTTGCGTTGTTCACAAAAGACTGTTCAGCCTGAATTATCGAATGTCCCCGATCGGGGTAGTGGCCTACCAATCACCGTTCATCAGCGTTCATCTGCGGCCGAATCAAGCAGCCTTCGCTAACGAGTAGCGCGGCAGTTGGGCCGGATCATGCGGCCAGTGGCCGGCGGCTGCTTGCCTTCGTACCAGTGCGGCGCCGGCCCGTTGGCGAGCATCTCGACGGCGGAAACAGCGGCGCGGATCACGCCGGTCATATGGGGAATGTTCGCTAGTGACATCTCGTCGTTGGCGTGATGGTAATCCGCATGGAGATCGAAGGTCGACAAGGTGTGCGCCGGAATGCCGGCACGCGCGAACGCGATGTTGTCGCTGCGCTCGAAGAATCCCTGGCACGGGCGCTTGTCGGGCTCGATCGGCAGGCCGGCGCTGGCGAACATCGCGCCCATCGTCGACCGCTCGTAGCCGGTGAGCCACGCGTGGCCCGGGCCGCCGGCGAGCGAATCGGGCCGGTCGATCATCTCGATCTCGAGGTTCGCGACCATGTGGTCGAGCGGTACGGCGGGGTGCGCGATGTACCACCGCGTTCCGATCAATCCCACTTCCTCCCCCGTCGTCGCGACGAAGACGACGGTGCGGCGCGGTTTCGGTCCGGACGCCATCGCCCTGGCGATCTCCATCACCGCGACCGTTCCGGACGCGTCGTCGTCGGCGCCGTTGCAGATCGAATCCGCACCCATGGCCCGACAGCGGCCGCGCGCGACGGTGCCGAGGTGATCGTAGTGCGCGTCGACAACGATTGCGCTATCGGCGAGCGTTCCAGGCAGAATACCGACGACGTTCACCGCGAGTCCGCGCCGCTCCGGTGGCAAGGTGTCGAGCGCATCGAAGCTCGGCACCGAACGGGGCATGCCGTTCGTCAACGCGACGGGCACGCGCTGGAAGTAGCCGCTGTCGCCCGCCGGCCTGAGCCCCGCCGCCTGGAACTGTTCGGCGATGTACTTCGCCGCGCGTGCGCCGCCGGGCGATGCGGTGAAGCGGCCTTCCATCGAATCCGCCGCGAGCACCGAGAGCTCGGTGCGCACACTGGCCTGGGTGACGGTGCGGGCAACGGCGCTCGCCGTCGCGATGTACGGTTGCGGCGAGGGGGAGGGGGACGAGCTGGCCGACCGCGGATGTGCGCAGGCGGTGGCGCAACAGGCGGCGACGATTGCCGCGGCTCGAACGGATCGCATCGTGTGTCGATTCATTGTCTGGGCGTCTGACCGGCGAACCGGTGCGTGGACCTTTTCCCCCGACCGGGGATACACCCGGAAACTCGCACGTTGCGGGTGGTTTGCAACCGCCGTCCTCTGCTGCATCTTCTTCTCACTCTCTCACCGGACCTCAGCATGCGTCGGATCCTTCTGCTCGTCGGTCTGTGCGGTTGCGCGAGCGCCGGACCTGCCCCCGCACGTCGTCCCACCATTCTCGTCGACAGTCGCGGTGTCACGCTCGGCGACCAGCCGATCGGCACGCACGTCGAGCTGAAGTCGCCGCCGGCCACGGTATGGATCGCCGCGCGGAAGGCGTACGCGGACCTCGGGATCCCGCTCACGTTCGACAACCCGCCGAGTCATCAGTTGGGCAATCCGGACTTCTATAGACAGCGCACCATTGCCGGGCAGGCGATGACGTCGATCGTCGACTGCGGCTCGGGGCCGGAAGGCCTGAACGCATCGTCGTATCGCATCTACATGTCGCTGCTCACGAGCGTGATGCCCGCGGATGGCGGCGGCTCGACCGTGGAAACGACGCTCCTGCCGAGCGGTCAGGATATCACCGAGGGCAGCAGCGATCGCATCCCGTGCGGCACGAAGGGCAAGCTGGAGCAGATGGTGCTCGACCGTATCGCCGCGAACGTGCCGAAGAGCTGATCCCGCTCTCCGGGGCGGTGGACATTCCGCGTGCCGCAACGCAGAATGTCGGTGGATCAGAATTCACCGCCCCCGCCCCGGAGGAAAGTCATGCGTCCGCCCGTCGTCCGCGCGTCGCTCGTGCTGCTCGCTTCATGCGCATTGAGCGCTCCGCTGTTCGCGCAATCCGCCAAACGGCCGGTGCGCATCGGCGACATGTACCAGCTCAGGAACGTCGGCGATCCGCAACTGTCGCCCGACGGCCAGTGGATCGCGTACACCGTCAGCACCACGGATTCGGCGAAGGACAAGAGCAACACCGACATCTGGATGACGAGCTGGGATGGCACGCAGACGATCCAGGTCACGTCGTCGCCGGACGGCGAACGGTCGCCGCGCTGGAGCCCCGACGGGAAGTATCTGTCGTTCCTCTCGTCGCGCGAGGGTGGCAAGGGAGGGCAGCTCTGGCTGCTCGACCGCCGCGGCGGCGAGGCGCACCGTGTCACCGACTTCAAGAGTGGTATTGGAGATTACGTATGGTCGCCCGACGCGAGTCGCATCGCGCTGACGATGGACGACCCGCCGGCGGATACGTCGAAGAAGCCGAAGCCGATCGTCATCGATCGCTATCACTTCAAGAACGACCAGGCCGGCTTTCTCGACTCGACGCACACGCACCTGTACGTGTTCGACCTGGCGACGAAGCAGGCGACGAAGCTGCTGCCCGGTGTCTTCGATGAAGCGAATCCCGCCTGGTCGCCCGACGGCAAGCTGATCGCGTTCGAGAGCACGCGTCAGCCCGGCGATCTGGATCGCGTGAACAATACGGACATCTACGTCATTGAAGCACACGCCGGCGCCACGCCGCGCCAGCTGACGACGTACGAAGGCAACGACGGCGGTCCGTTCGCCTGGAGTCCCGACGGCAAGGAGATCGCCTACCTGCGCGGCGGCAACCCGATCTATACCGCATATAATGAAGACCGGCTGGCAGTCGTCTCGGTGAATGGCGGCACACCGCGCATACTCACGGAAGCGCTCGATCGTCCGGTGCGTTCGCCGCATTTCTCGGCCGACGGCAAGTCGATCGATTTCATCTATGTCGACGACCGGAGCGAGTACGTCGGCCGAGTGCCGGCGGCGGGTGGCAAGGTCGAGCAGCTGATCGACGGAAAGCTGGTGGTCGGCGACATCTCGATGAACGATGCGGGCAAGATCGCCGTGTTGAGCGGCACGTCGACGAAGCCGAACGAGGTGTACGCGCTGGAGAACGGCGCGTTGCGACAGATCTCGCACCAGAACGATGCGTGGCTCGCCGGCATCGAGATGGGCGAGACGCGCGACATCAGCTTCAAGACGAAGGATGGCAACGAGGCGCACGGGCTGCTCGAGACGCCGGTGGGCTACGT
>JAICKA010000043.1 GCA_025928185.1 Gemmatimonadaceae bacterium | reverse complement strand
GCGGTACGTGGCGGACATTCACGACGCGTTGAAGCCGGTGGCGGTGGCGAGCCGGTCGAACAAGCCGATCGGGGACCGGATGATCCTGAACGCGGCGTTTCTGGTGGACCGGGCGCAGGAGCAGGCGTTCGACGAGCGGGTGAAGGAGACGAGCCGGAAGTACGAGGACGTGCTGGCGTTCAAGTACTCGGGGCCGTGGCCACCGTACAACTTCGTGAACATCAAGCTCAAGCTGGAGAAGGCCGACTGAACCCCAACGAGCGGGGTCGTCTCGCGCTGCTGTCGGCGCTCGCCGAAGCTCCCGATCTCGAAGCAGCCGCCACCTTTCTCGTCGGCGATTTCCTCGCGGCGAGCCGCGCCACTCGCGGCCTGCTCTTTCAGTTCGACGCCGACGAGGAGCAACTCGAGCTGGCGGCGCAGGTGAGCCAGGATGAGACAAGTCTCATCGAGCTGTCGATCGGCGACCGCATACATCCATGGATGGTCGCGACGCTGTCGCTGACGCCCGTCGTCAGCGCCCTGGACGCCACCGCCCGGGCGCGAATCCCGTTCGACACCTGGACGGTGCTGCCGATGGCGCGCCCGCACTACCGCGGCGCGCCGGCGATCTGGCCCGAAGCGTACGCCGCGGAAGTCCTCGGGCCGGCCGGCGCGCGGCTGGTGCCGCTGCAGGATCGCCCGTTCAGCGGCGCCCCCGGCGGTCTCGTCGTGCTCGACACGGTGCTCGACGATTCGACGATTCAGGAGCTCGCGTCGCTGGCGATGTTCGCCGGCCCGGTGCTGCATCGCGTCGCCGCGCACCTCGATGCCGAGCGCGCGCTCGAGCGTGTGAGCCAGGAGCGCAGCCGTTACCAGCAGATGGTCGATTCGCTCCCCGATCCGGTGGTGATCACCGACTCGTCGAACGACATCGTCCTGCACAACAAGCGGGCCGAGCATCTGCTGTTCGTCAGCGACGACGATTCCACGGGCCGGCGCGGCGCGGTCGAGATCAACAACCTCCTGTTCAGCTCCTATCTGTCGCACGCGACGATCGCCGGCGCCACCTCGAATGGCGCGCGCGAGCTGAACCTCGTCGATCCGGTCGAGGGCCACGATCTCTTGTTCGAGGTGCTGACCCATTCGCTCCAGGAGCGCGTCGGTGGCGAAGATGCCGTGCTCTCGGTGCTGCGCGACGTCACCGATCTGCGCGGCGCGTCCGCGGAGCTCGAGCGTCAGGTGCAGCGGGTGCGTCAGGCGGAGATCGTCGTCACGGAGGAGCGCGACCGGCTCAATCTGATCCTCGAGAACGTCGCCGATCCGATCCTCGTCACCGACGTCGCGGCGAACGTCATTCTGATGAACGACGAGGCCGAGCGGCTGTTTCACGGTTCGCGCGGCGAGCCGCAGAGCCACCGTGCCGCGCTCGCGCTTCGCCAGAACGACACGAAGGTGACGTCATTCATCTCCGAATTCGCGATCACGAGCGATCGCCGGCGGCGGGAGCGCATGCGCCTCACGCACCCGGAAACCGGCGCCGCGCTTCCGGTGGAAGTCGTCTCCGGCAAGATCCGCAACGAACGCGGCGAAGCGATCGCCATCGTCTGCGCCTTGCACGATCTCACGCAACAGGCCGAGAACGAGCGGTTGTACGAGGCGCTCAAGCAGCTCAACGGCGAGCTGGAGGAGCGCATCGCGGCCGCCACGGCGGACCTCGAGCAACAGAACGAACGGCTCGTCTGGCAGTCGGTGGAGCTGGCCAAGGCGAACAAGCTCAAGTCCGATTTTCTCGCCAGCATGTCGCACGAGCTGCGCACGCCGCTCAACGCGGTAATCGGCTATTCGGCGCTGCTCGTGGACGGATTGGCCGGTGCGCTCAACGACTCGCAACTGAATTACGTCCTGCGCAGCCGCACTGCCGCGCAGCACCTGTTGTCGCTCATCAACGACATTCTCGATCTCGCCAAGATCGAAGCGGGCAAGATGCCGGTGAACGTCGAGCCGGTGGCGCTGTCGGATCTGATCGGCGAAGTCGCGCAGCAGGTCGAGCCGATGGTGGCGACGAAGAGTCTCTCGTTCACGACCGACGTGGACGCGGCCTGCCCGCGCATCGAGTCCGACAAGACCAAGGTCAAACAGATCCTCCTCAACCTGTTGTCGAATGCGGTCAAGTTCACCAATCAAGGCAAGGTCGCGCTCTCGGTGCGCGGCGAGGGTGATTGCGTACGCATCGACGTGGCGGACACCGGCGTCGGCATCAAGCCCGAGGAGCTCGACACGATCTGGGAAGACTTTCGGCAGCTCGATCAATCGCGCACGCGATCGGTCGGGGGCACGGGTCTGGGCTTGAGCATCACGCGCCGGCTGACGCAGCAGCTCGGCGGGCGCGTGAGCGTCGCGAGCGTGTTCGGTGAAGGCACCACGTTCTCGGTCCATCTTCCGCTCGCCATTTCATCTTCCAGCGGCGCGTCCGACGCGCCCGGGTGGTCGGCCAACGGCTAGATTGCGGACGTGCTCGTCTCCGTCGCGCTGCCGCTGCCGCTGTTCCGCAATTTCACGTACGAGGTCGACGCCGCCGCCGCCGCTCGCGCGCGGCCAGGCATGCGCGCGGTGGTGCCGTTCCGGAATCGGCGGCAGATGGGTGTGATCGTCGGCGCGGCGGAGCCCGTCGCCACCATCAAGCTGAAACGAGTGCTCGAGCTGCCCGACGACGAGCCGGTGGTCTCGAGCGGGATGCTCGCGCTGTGTGACTGGATGGCGTCGTATTACGTCGTGCCGCTCGGCGTCGCCTTGCGATGCGTGCTGCCCGCGGCGCTGCTGTCGCACAGCGCGCCGGCGCCCGCCCGTCTCACGCGTCGCGTCGCGTCGCTGCGCCGCGATCTGCCGTCGCTGTTGCATCGCGACCGCATCTTCGCTCGCGCGCCGCAGCAACGCGTCGTCTTCGAGTTGATCGAGTCGCTCGGCGGGCGTGCGCCGGTGGAGCATCTCACCGAGCGCATGAGCTTTTCGCCGTCGGTGCTGCGCGGGCTGATCGCGCGCGGGCTGATCACCGTCGACGCGGAAGTCGTGTCGCGCGATCCGTTCGCCTGGCGCGCCGTGCAGGAGCCAGCGGCGCACGAACCGTCGGACGCGCAGCGTGAGGCGATTGAGGCGATCGACGGCGGCCGCCCCGGCGACGTGTTTCTGCTGCACGGCGTGACGGGCAGCGGCAAGACGCTCGTGTACATCGAGCTGCTTCGACGCGTCGTGCTCGAGGAAGGTCGCACGGCGATCGTGCTCGTGCCGGAGATCGCGCTCACCCCGCAGACCGTCGACCGATTCCGCGCCGTGTTCGGCGACCGCATCGCCGTGCTGCACAGCGCATTGAGCGACGGTGAGCGGCACGACGAGTGGCTGGCCCTGCGCGACGGACGCAAGCAGATCGCCGTCGGCGCGCGGTCGGCGGTGTTTGCGCCGCTGCGCAATCTCGGCGCAATAGTCGTCGACGAGGAGCACGAGTCCAGCTACAAGCAGGGTGAGTCGCCGCGCTATCACGCGCGCGAGGTGGCGATCGTGCGCGCGCGCGCCGAGGGAGCGATCGTCGTGCTCGGGAGCGCGACGCCAAGTCTCGAGAGCTGGGTGAATGCGCGCACGGGCAAGTACGCGCTGCTCACGCTGCCGGAACGTGTCGGTCTGGCGACGCTGCCAAAGGTGGAAGTCATCGATCGGCGAGAACCGCGCGCCATGCGCAGACAGTCGCCCGACGCGGCGGATTGGCTGCGCGCGGTCGTCAGCGAACCGCTCGAGTTGGCGCTGTCGGAACGATTGCGCGCCGGCGAGCAGAGCATCCTGCTGCTCAACCGCCGCGGCTACGCGTCGTTCATCCAGTGCGGCGAGTGCGGCGACGTGGCGACGTGTCCCAACTGCTCGATCACGCTGACGTATCATCGCACGCCGGAGCGGCTCGTCTGTCACTACTGCCAGCATGCCGAGGCGCCGCGTACGGTGTGTCCGCGTTGTCGCGGCGTGCTCCTGCGGCAGCGCGGACTCGGCACGCAGCAGGTCGAGCGCCTGCTCGCCGACCGCTTTCCGAGTGCGCGCATCGCGCGCATGGACGTCGACACGACGAGCGGCAAGTGGGCGCACGCCGAGATCCTCGACCGCGTCGGCCGCGGTGAGGTTGACATCCTGCTCGGCACGCAGATGATCGCCAAGGGCCTGGACTTTCCGAACGTGACGCTGGTCGGCGTGATCGACGCCGATGTCGGCATCAACCTTCCGGACTTCCGCGCGTCGGAACGCTGCTTTCAGCTCCTGAGTCAGGTGGCGGGTCGAGCTGGCCGCGGGCCGAAGGGCGGGCGAGTGCTGATCCAGACGCGCGTGCCGGATCATCACGCCGTGCGCTGCGCGGTGGCGCACGACTACTTCACGTTCGTGCGCCAGGAGCTCGAAGGGCGGGAAGCGCCGGCGTATCCACCGCTCGTGCGACTGGCCAACGTCGTGTTCAGCGGCACGACGGAAGCCGGCACGGAGCAGCTGGCAACGGCGGCGGCGAGCTGGCTCCAGACGTTGCTGCGCAAACGGCCGATGGACGGCGTGCGCGTCATCGGCCCGGCGCCCTGTCCAGTGGAGCGCATCAAGAATCGCTGGCGCTGGCATCTCCTGATCAAGAGCGAGCATCCGTCCGAGCTGACGCGACTCGGCCGGTACTTCGTCGAGCGGTTCCCGGTGCCGAAGTCGGGCGAGCTGCGGGTGACGTTCGATCGTGATCCCGTCGCCTTGTTGTAGACGGTGAGCTGCACGGCTCTCGGACGGGCCACTATTGGCGCGTAGGCTCCGAGCCTCGCGGAGCCGGCCCGTGAGCCGGCTGACGTCTTCATCCTTGACAACCTCAGCCGAGAGCCATAGCTAGTTATACCTAGCTTGCTCTGCCTTCCGTCTCGCTCCTCCGCCCCATGCCAAGCTCCAGAAACGACAAGTTGCAGGGCACCCTCGAGCTGCTCGTGCTCAAGACGCTCGACGCGCGCGGGCCGCTGCACGGCTACGCCATCACCGCGCGCATCCAGCAGACGTCGGCCGAGCTGCTGCGCGTCGAGGAAGGCTCGCTGTATCCGGCGCTCCATCGCATGGAGCAGGCGGGGTGGGTGCGCGGAAGCTGGGGCGTGACGGAGAAGAACCGCGACGCCCGCTTCTACTCGATCACCGCAAGCGGTCGCAAGCAGCTCGCCGCGGAACAGGAGAGCTGGGCCAGACTCACCGAAGGCGTTCGACGCGTCCTCCGCTACGCATAATCCACCGAAGTCGGGAGGAATTCGCCATGTCGTGGCTCCGCCGCCTGCTCAACCTGCTCCGCTCCAATCGCCATTCGCGCGATCTCGATCGCGAGCTGCGATTTCATCTCGCCGAGCGCGCCGACGATCTCGTTGCCGCGGGAATGAATCGCGGGCTGGCCGAGCTCGAAGCGCGGCGCCGCTTCGGCAACTACGCCGGCCAGAAGGAGCGCGCGCGCGACGTCGACATCGTCGTCTGGCTGGCGTCGCTCGGTGGCGATCTGCGGTACGCGCTCCGTTCCATGCGCCACAACCCGGCGCTGACCGTCGTCGCAATCCTCTCGCTCGGACTCGGCATCGGTGCCAACGCGGCGATCTTCACGTTGATCGATGCGGTGATGCTGCGGGCCCTCCCGGTGAGCCACCCGGAACAGTTGCTCGAGGTGACGCGCGGCGAAAACGGTCCGATCTTCACCAATCCGATCTGGGAGCAGCTGCGCGATCATCAGACGGTGTTTTCGTCGGTGTTCGCCTTTGGAAATGCCGCGTACAATCTCAGCTCCGCCGGCGAGGTGCGGCAGGCCGTCGGCACGCTCGTCAGCGGCGATTTCTTTCACGGACTCGGACTCGTGCCGGCGGCCGGGCGGCTGCTGTCCACCGCCGACGATTATCGCGGCTGTCCGGACGTTGCAGTCCTCTCATATGGATTCTGGCAATCCGAGTTCGGGGGCGATCCGCGTGCCATTGGCCGGTCCTTGGAGCTGAGCGGCCACCCGTTCACCGTGGTCGGCGTTGCGCCGGCGTCGTTCACCGGGCTCACCGTCGGGCTGTCGACGCAGATCTTCGCACCGATCTGCACCGACCCGGTCGTTCACGGCAGTGCCGGGTATCTCGATCTGCGCAGCACGTGGTGGCTTCGCATCATCGGGCGGCCGAAGCCCGGCCTCGGCGAGGCGCAGGTGCTCGCCGGCCTGAGCTCCATTGCGCCGGGCGTGTACGAGGCGACGGTTCCTCCGAACTGGCGCGCCGACATGCAGCAGAACTATCGCCGGAGCGCGTTCGGTGTCGAGCCGGCGGCGCGCGGCATCTCGAATCTCCGCAACCAGTACAAGACCGCGCTGATCGCGCTCATGGTCATCGCCGCGCTCGTGCTCATCATCGCCTGCGCGAACGTGGCCAATCTGCTGCTGGCCCGCGCCGCGACGCGGCAGCGCGAGATGGCGGTGCGCGTCGCGATCGGCGCCGGCCGCGGCCGCATCATCCGGCAGCTCCTCACGGAAAGCCTCGCGCTCTCGGTGGCCGGCTCGCTGCTCGGCCTCCTGCTCGCGCGCTGGGGCGCGGACGCGCTGGTGGCGTTCCTGTCGCCGGCCGGCACGCCGATCTTTCTCGATCTCTCAATCGACAATCGCGTTCTCGCATTCGGCGTCGCGGTCGCGCTGCTGACCGGACTCACGTTCGGGCTGGCGCCGGCGTGGCGGGCGGCGCGCGTGCAGCCGAGTGGGGCGCTCAAGGCGAATGCGCGAGGCGCCGTCATGGGCGGCGGCCGCGGGCCGCTGTCGACGAGCAAGATGCTCGTCATGGCGCAGATTGCCGTGTCGCTGACGCTGCTCGTCGGGGCCGGTTTGCTGCTCGCGACCTTCCGGGCCCTGGCCACCCAGGACCTCGGCTTCCGTCCACAGCGAATTCTGGTCGCGACGATCGATCAGAAGGGCGACCGATCGCCTGACGCATTGCATGCGCTGCAGCGGCAGACGCTGGCGCGGCTGCGCGCCATTCCGGGCATGGAGGCGGCGAGTCTCTCCGTGCTCACGCCGCTCGGCGGCATGCAGTGGAACGAGGACATGATCGTTCCCGGGTACACGGCGAAATCGGAGGAGGACGATCTGTCGTGGTTCAACGAAGTCAGCGACGGATATTTCGGCACGATGGGAACGCCGATCGTCGCCGGCCGCGATTTCAATAGCGGCGACCGGCCGGCGAGCCAGCGCGTCGCCATCGTCAACGAAGCGATGGCGCTGCAGTTCTTCAAGACGCGCGATGTCCTCGGCCGCAGGTTCCGAATGCAGGAAGGAAATCGGCAGAGTCCCGAGCTTCGGATCGTCGGACTCGCGAAGGACGCGAAGTATCAGTCGTTGCGCGAGACACCACAGCCAACGGTCTATCTCGCGATGTCGCAGGACTCCGCGCCGTCCACCAATGTGCGCGTGGTCGCTCGCGCGGGCGGAAGCGCGACGTCGGTCGAATCGGCGATCAAGGGCGCGCTGGGCGAGGTCGAGCCGCGCACCACGGAGTCGTTCGTCGTGTTCACGACGCAGATTGCCGACTCGATGAAGCAGGAAACGCTGCTCGCGATGCTGTCGGCCGTGTTCGGCGGCCTCGCGCTCTTCCTCGCGATGCTCGGCTTGTACGGCGTGATGTCGTACAACGTGGCTCGCCGACGCAGCGAGATCGGCATTCGCATGGCACTCGGCGCCGGCCAGCATCGTGTCGCCCGCATGGTGATGGGCGAGGTGAGCGTGATGGTCGTGGTCGGACTGCTGGTGGGCACCGGGCTCGCACTGGGGACGACGCGGCTCCTGTCGTCGTTCCTGTACGGCTTGCGGGCGACCGATCCGAGGGTGCTCGCCGCGGCAATGGCGGTGCTCTCGGCGGTCGCATTCGTCGCCGCGTATCTGCCGGCGCTGCGCGCCGCCCACATAGACCCGATGGACGCCTTGCGCGAGGAATAGCGGACGTGGCGGTCGTGCATGCGACAGGCGAGATTACACGCCGTGACGACCTTCCCGCCTCCCGATTTCTCTCAGCCGAAATTCGCCGGCGTCCCCGACGCGCGATTCGTGCCCGCTCCCGCCGACGGCGTACTGCCGGAAGGCTTCTTCTCGACCACCAATCTGCCGACGTTCGTCCGCCTTCAGGGCCGGTGGATTGTGCCCCGCGAGCCGCGAATGGACTCGGGCCTCGTGCTCGACAACGACGGCACGCTGTGGGTGCGCGAAGGGCGCCGCATCAAGCGTGGTGACCTCGTTGCCGTCGGGGACAAGGAGGACGGCAGCCTTGGCATCTACGTGCAGACGCAGCTCGTGCCGGAGAATGCACCGGACGACGCGTTCACGTTCATGTCGAGTGAGGTGTCGCGCGAAAAACCGATCGACTACCAGCACATGGCGCGGCTGCTCATCGAGGAACGCGACCGCGGCGGCTATCCAATCTGGGTGACGGGACCGGCGCTCGTGCATTCGCGCGCGCGCACGGACATGAGCTGGTTCGTCGCCAATGGCTTCGTCGGCGCGCTGCTCGCTGGCAACGCCGTCGCCGTGCACGACATCGAGGCATCGATCTACGGCACGACGCTCGGCATGACGAACACCGGCGAGATCACGCAGGGTGGCCACGGGCTGCACATGCGCGCGATCAATCGCGTGCGCGCCGCGGGCTCGATCGCGAACGCGGTGCAGCAGGGGATCATCACCGACGGCATCATGTACTCGTGCGTCAAGCACAACGTGCCGTTCGTGCTCACCGGCTCCATTCGCGACGACGGCCCGCTGCCGGACGTGATCACCGATTCCGTCGAGGCGCAGGACGCGATGCGCCAGCACGCGATCAAGGCGACGATGGCGATCCTGATCGCCACGGCGCTGCACGCGATCGCGACGGGCAACATGCTGCCGGCGTTCGTGCAGCTGCCGGACGGGAACATGCGCGAGCTGGCGACGATCTGCGTCGATTCCTCCGAGTTCGTCGTGAGCAAGCTCAAGGACCGCGGCACGCATCAGGCGTTCGGCGTGGTGACGAACGCGCAGGACTTCATGCACATCCTGCGGCTGTACGTCGAACGCGAGCTCGAGTCGCGCCGCGCCGCCGGCGCGCGTGAAACCGCCGCGCCGGTGCGCGCATGACGATGCTCGACGAGACACGTGAGCGTTTTCTGAATGCGATTCTCGCACAGGTGCCGCTCGAGCGCATCGCGGAGATCCATCTCTTTCAGCCGATGAGGCAGGGGGGAGTGGAGAGTGGGGTGGCCGTGATCGCAGAGGGGAGAGAGGAGAGTGGAGAGGGGAGGGAACTACCCAGTGGCCAGATGTCAGATGTCGAGTCATCAGACGCGCCACTCGCATCCGAGAACTCGATTCCGACGTCTGGGCCGTTCCTCCCCTCTCCCTTCTCCCCTCTTCCCTCTCGCTTCACCATCCACACCGCCCGCTATCGGCTCACCCTGAAAGGCCCCGATCGCGGCAAGTGGGAGATGTCGGTCGTCGCCGAGGCCGACGCGCCGCTGCTCACCGTCGACGCGGTGGTGCGGGGCGTGCAGCGCCGGTCCGGCGACGTCGAGGAAGCGACGCGAATGACCCAGGACGATTTGGCGGCCGTGCTCTCGAAGCGGAGCGACAGCGCCGCCTGATATGCGCCTGCGCGCGAGGTCGTCCCGCCTGGCGCTGTGCTGCGCGAGCGTGGTCGTCGCCGGCGCGCTGTGGGTCAACGTTGCCGCCGCGCAGACGGGTAGCCGCGCGACGATTCGCGCCACGATCGTCGACAGTTCCGGTACGCCGATTCCCGGCGCGCAGTTCGTGCTCATCCGCGCGCTCCGCGAGCCGGTGCGGATCGCGCGAAGCGATTCGGCAGGTCGACTGGCGTTCGGCGTCGTGCTGGACGACACGATCTACACCGTGCTCGTTCGCAAGATCGGCTTTGCCGACCTGGCCGGCCCGCTGGCGGTGGCCGCCGGCGATACGGCCGATCTCCGCATCACGCTCCTGCGCAACGCCGGCGTCGCGATGCTCGATACAGTGCGCGTCCGCGCTTCGCATCGAGTGTTGTCGAGCGACTATCATCTGTCCGCGGCCGACATCGCGGCGAGCACGCGGCCGCTGCTCGACGGCCTCGACATCCTGGCCAAGCTCCGGCCCGAGATGCTGGGCGATCCGGACAAGTGCGTGACTCCTCCAGGCCCATCGACCGATGGACTGGCGCTCGCGCCTCCGCCCCCGCCGGCGCGATTCCGGACGCCACTCGGCGCGCAACCGCTGCACGTCGCACCGAGAGTCGGCACTGAGGACGCGATCGTGCAGAATCTCTGGATCAACGGCGAGCGCGTGTCGCTCGGCGGCGTGCCCGAGATGAGCCCCGAGTCGCTCCTCGTGCTGATCAAGCCGGAGCACGTCGACCAGATCGAATACAAAGGCTGCTACGACAACTCGATGTCGGTGTCCGGCGGACGCAATGCGCTGTTCGTCGTGCTCAAGCCGGGCTATGTGTTCGATTACAATCGCGGGACGTATTTCGACTCGACGCGGGTCAAGTCGCCGCGCTGAACGACGTCTCGCCGTCGGCGCCTCCATTCGGGCCCGGCCGCCCCCGCCGCTCCGGCATCGCGTACTTCGCCATGAGCGTTGTATGAATGTCCCTGGCGTCCTCGATGCGCGCGTCGTCCAGCCCCAGCTCCGCCGGCGCGATGAGGAACGGATGCAGCTGATTTCCGCCCGCCGCCCCATGCGCGCCGATCTGATCGTCGAACGATACGATCTCGTAGCCGTCGTACGCCCCGAAGATCGTGATGTCGCCGCCGCGCGCCTGTGACACCAGATGCTCCACGGCGCGGACCACGAGATCGCTCGACTCGTACGGCTCGAGCGGATTCCGGCCGTCGAGCACCTCCAGCACGCCGTCCGTGATGATCGCCCGGCCCAGCGGACTCTCGAGGTGCACGGACGGACCGTTGCGCGTCGCGAGCAGCCCCACGCCGGGATGGCGCAGCAGCTCCAGGTAGAGATTCGCCCGTCGCGGATCGCGCGCGATGTCGGTGAGATGGAGCGGCTCCGGGGTGTCGACGAAATACAGTTGCGCGAGGCAGGAGCTGTACGTGACGACCACCTCGTGACCCTCGGCGACGCGATACTTCTCCGGGAGAATCAGCCCGCGCAGCGTGTACTTGCGGCGCACCCAGTGGCGGAGCCGCCGCAGCGCCCGCCGGTACACGCGCCGCTCGGGCGGCGCGGCTTCGGCGACAGTCGCGATCACCTGCGGCGCCATGTCGGCGTACTCGGTCATCGGCGCGAAGCTCTCGAGCGACCGTAACGGCGTGTCGCCGCGGCGGCGCGCGTCGGTCTCGAGAATTTTCGTAATCGTGCGGCCGAGCGTCTCGCCGAAGCGCACGCGATAGCTCGACGAGGGCGTCATGCCGTGGTCGGAGAGAATCACCAGGTCGTACGCACGGCCGGCGGCGCCGTCGATCATCCGGCGGATCTCACGGATGCGCGCGTCCGTCCGCCGCAAGTCGCGCAGCGCCTGGAAGCTCGACGGCCCGAAGTGATGTCCCAGCTCGTCGTACTGCATGTACGTGCTGTAGATGACCGGCACGCCGAGGTAGATGTCGAGCACGATCGCCATCGTCTGCAGCTCGCGCACGATGACGTTGCTGAGCACGCGCACGAACGGAAACAGCCCTTCGCTGTGCGTGCGCTTGCGCGCCAGCTCGCCCGCGGCGCGTTCCCATTCCTCGCGCAGCCACTCAAGAGCGCCCTGGAAGATCATGCGCGTCACGCGAATGGGATGCAGCGCGATGAGCATCGCCAACCGCCAGCCGCCGAGCCGGCGGAAAGCCGACATGCGCTCGCGTGTCGCCACGGTGAGCGCGACCGTCTGCGCGTCGCCGTCGAGCAGGTTCACGTAGCTCGAGCCGCCCGCCAGCGCGCCTGGCGCATGAATGCGGTCGCGGATGTACTGCACGCCCGACGGCGTGTTGCAGGTGATCACGCGCCGCAGCGTCTTGTCGTAGAACCGGAATGCGGGAATGCCTTCGTTCTCGCCGTAGAAGATTCCAGCCTGGCAGTACGGCGTGGCGGACGGCAGGCCGCAGAACCAGCGGCGCAGCGTGTAGCCTTCCTCGCGCACCATGCGCGAGAGCGTGGGGCAGTAGCCCAGTTCGATGCCGCGCCGCAGCTCGACGTACGAGAGCGCGTCGATCTGCAGCACGACCAGGCCGCGGCGGCCATCGTCCGGTCGCCGCTCGCGGCGAAACACGCGATATTTCAACGAGAAGTAGCCGCGCAGGAGACGCACGCGCAGCGTCTCTCCTCGGTCCTCTCTCCTCTCTCCTCTTTCCCGCGTGACTGGCTCCGTAGGCATTGCGATCGCGTTCGGCGCGGGGCTGGCGAGCTTTCTCTCGCCTTGTGTGTTGCCGCTCATTCCGAGCTACGTCACGTTCATCACGGGGATGACGCTCGAGGATGTGTCGCGTGCGCGGCGCGTCGCGCTCGTGCACGCGCTCCTGTTCGTCCTCGGCTTCTCGCTCATCTTCCTCGCGCTCGGCGCATCGGCCACACTCCTCGGACGGCTGCTCGTCGCCTACCGGTCGTGGATCAGCCGGATCGGCGGCGTCCTGGTGCTGGTGTTCGGGCTCTACCTGCTCGGCCTCTTCAACCTAGGGGCTTTGTCGCGCGAGCGCAGAGTGCACATCACCGACAAGCCGCTGGGCTACCTCGGCACGGTGATCGTCGGCGTGGCGTTCGGCGCCGGCTGGACGCCGTGCATCGGCCCGATCCTGTCGAGCATTCTCACCTACGCCGCCACGCAGGCCGAGCTGTCGCGCGGGCTGCTGCTGCTCGGCGCCTACTCGCTGGGGCTCGCGGTGCCGTTCGTGATCGCGGCGGTCGCGGTGGAGTGGTTCCTTCGCGCGTTCGAGCGGCTGCGCACGCACATGATCTGGGTGACGCGGCTCTCCGGCGCGCTCCTCGTGATCGTCGGCGTGCTGCTGATCACCGATTACCTGACGGTGATCACGAGAGTGATGCAGGCGTGGACGCCGGCGGGGCTGAAAAGCATTCTCTAAAGTCCACGGCGCCGAAGCTCGCGCCGCGGCTCAACTCGCGGTCCAGGCGTCCACCCGCGCCACCAGCTCCCGCGCGGGCACCGGCTTCACCAGCACCTCATCGCAGCCAGCCTCGAGACAGCGCCGCCGTGTGTCGGCATCGTCGTGGCCGGTCAGCGCGATGACCGTCTTCGCACCGGCCGCGCGCAATGGTTGGACGAGCACCAGGCCGTCGCCATCCGGCAGCGTGACGTCGAGGAGCACCAACCGCGCCGGATCGGAAGTGCCGGTCGCCAGCGCGTCGGCGATCGTGGGCGCGATCGACACGCGATGTCCGCCGCTCTCGACGAGAATGCGCATCGCGGAGGCGACGGCGTCGCTGTCTTCGACGATCAGCACGTGCGCCGGCGCGGGCACGAGGGCTAAGCCGAAATGGTGATCAATCCGGTTGCCGAAGCGGCACGGTGAAGAAGAACCGGCTGCCCTGACCCAGCTCGCTCTCCACCCAGATCTTCCCGCCGTGCAGCTCGACGAGCTTGCGCGCGATCGTCAGACCGAGTCCGGTGCCGTGGTGCTGCCGCGACGGCGTCGAGTCGACCTGGGCGAACTCGCGGAAGATGAGATCGTGGTGCTCGGGCGCGATGCCGGGTCCGCTGTCGCCCACTTCGACGACGATCGACTCCGGGCCGTCGGTCACACCGGGCGCCGAGCCCCGCCGCGCGCGCAGCCACACGCGTCCTTCCGGCGGTGTGAACTCGATCGCATTGCCGAGCAGATTGCCGATGACGTGCGCGATCTTTTCGCGATCTGCATCGACGACCGGCACGCCGTCGTCCGCTTCCACGGTGAGTGCGATGCGCTTCTTCTTGAGCAGCGATTCGTTCAGCCCACTCACCTGCTCGAGCACGTCGCGCATGGCGAAACGCGACGGCACGACCGTGAGCTGATTCGCCGCGCCGCGCGCGTAGGCGAGGATCTCGCCGACCTGATTCAGCAACTGCCGTCCGCCGCTGATGATCCCGCGCACGCTCTCCATCTGCCGCGGCGAGAGCTCGCCGAGGATTCCGTCGCGCAGGATTTCGGCGTGGGTGATTACGGCGGTGAGCGGCGTCCGAAGATCGTGCGAGATGTTGGCGAGGAACTGCGTCTTGAGCGCATCGCGCGCCCGCAGCTCGGCAATCTCGACCGCCGCTTCCTTGAGCTGGTTTTCCAGCGCCGAGATTCTCGGATCGCTGGTGCTCACTGAGGTCAGCGCTTCCGTTCGCGCGTCAAGCCGATTCATGCGTTGACCGCGTCCGCCCGTTCAGCTCCATCCATTCCGTCTCCGTCATCAGATTCGATCGATTCTTCCAGCTGCTGCCGGCTGAGCAGCGACCAGTAGCGGCCGCCCGCCACGATGAGATCCGCATGGCGGCCCTGTTCCACGATCCGTCCTTCGTCCAGCACGATGATCCACGTCGCGTCGCGAATTGCGCTCACGCGGTGCGACGCGATCAAGGCCGTTCGTCCCGCCAGTGCTTCACGCAGCGATCGGAGGATCTCCGCTTCCGTATGCGTGTCGACCGCCGAGAGCGCATCATCGAGCAGCACGACACTCGGCCGGCGCGCCAAGGCGCGTGCGAGTGCGGCGCGTTGCTTCTGTCCGCCCGAGAGATTGATCCCGCGTTCGCCCAGAACCGTGTCGTACCCGCCAGGGAACTCTTTGATCGTTTCGGCGAGTTGCGCGATGTCCGCCGCCCATGGGCCAGCGGCGTCATCCGTAGTGCCATACACGAGGTTGCTGCCGATCGTATCGCTGAACAGAAAGCTCTCCTGTGGCACGTACCCGATCTCACGCCGAAGCGCCGCCAAGTCCAGCTCACGGATCGGCACGCCATCGAGCAGGATCTCCCCTTCCTGCGGATCGTACAAACGTGGTACCAGGTCCATTAACGCACTTTTGCCGCTCGCCGTTGCGCCGACTACGCCCAAGGTCGCGCCCGCCGGAGCGGTGAACGAGATGTTGCGCAGCACCCACCGCGGATCTGCGTCCGATTCGGCGGGGTAGTAGAAGCCGACGTTCCGAAACTCGAGCGTGCGTCCGGCCACCGCCGGCGGCAGGGTCCGCGGATGCTCCGGCACCGCGAGCGACGAGCGCGAATCGAGAATGTCGAGCAGGCGGGTCGTCGACGCGGCGCCGCGCTGGAACAGGTTGATCACCCAGCCGAGGGCGATCAGCGGCCACGTCAACATGCCGAGGTACATGCCGAACGCGACGAAGCTGCCGATACTGATCGTGGTGCGCACCACGAGCACGCCTCCGACCCCGAGCACCGCCACCATCCCGAGCCCCGCGATGATCGAGAAGCCGGGCTGCATGGTGCCATAGAGATGCGCCAGCCGCATGTTGCGCTCGAGGTAGCCCTCGTTCAGCGCCTCGAACCGGTCCATCTCGGCCGATTCCTGCCGGAACGCGCGCACGATGCGCACGCCGGCCAGATTCTCCTGCGCGAGCGTTGTGAGATCGCTGAACTGCGACTGCACGGCCTCGAAGCGCGCGTGAATCCGCGGCCCCATGAGTATTCCAATCATCGGCAGGAGCGCCATCGGCACCGCGGCGATCAGCGTCAAGCGCGGCGAGATCGAGATCATGAACGCGAGCGCGAATGCGCCGCCGGCGATGGTGTTCGTCAGATACATGATGGCCGGCCCGACGGCCATGCGCACCGCGCTGAGATCGTTCGTCAGGCGCGCCATGAGATCGCCGGTGCGCATGCGCCCGTAGTACGCCGGGTCCGCCCCTTCGAGCGACTTGAACAGGTCGTTGCGCAGGTCGTACTCGATCCACCGACTGACGCCGTTGAGCAGCTCGCGCATCCAGAACCGGCCGACGCCGCCGATGAGCGACACGCCGATCATCGCGGCGCCGAGCATCCAGATGTAACGGAGCGGAGCGCCGGCCCGAATGCCGTCCAGAGCGCGCCGGAGGAACCACGGCACGACGCTCGCAAACGCCGCCGACGCGACCACGAGGATGAGTCCCCATGTTACCGATCGACGGTATGGACCGTAATATGGTATGAGCCGCTTCAGCGATCTCACGCCATGGAGTTGCCTTGCCACCCCTCAGCCCAGATCAGGAGAAAAACGCATGTTGAAATATAGCCGTCACTTTCGAACATCGCTGATGATTGGCGCAGTGGCCGCGCTTGCCGCGTGCAGCTCGGATGCGAAGAAGGGCCCCGACTCGACGGCGCTCGGCGCCGACAGCGCGTTGAACCGCGATCTCGCCATGGCGGGCACGGACACCACCGCACAGCCGCAGCTGAAGGACGTTCCCGCGACGTCGTCCAGCACGCCGGCCGCGAGCGCGCCGGCACGTACACCGGCGCGCACGTCGTCACGGTCGACGCCGCGCACGGAGCCGCGCCGCACCGAACCGACCACGCGTACGACGCGCAGCGGCAACACGGAGCAGTCGAACCCCGGCGCGCGGAGCAATCCGTCGTCGACGGGTGGCGGCGCCGTGGGCTCGATCCCAGCTGGTTCGACGCTGAGCGCCAACGCGGCATCGAAGATCTGCACGAACACCAACAAGGTCGGCGATCACGTGACGGCGACGATCGCCAACAGCGTGAGCGGCTCGAACGGCGCGATGATTCCGGCCGGCGCGACACTCAACATGACGGTGACGCAGCTCAAGCGCAGCGAGAACGCGAATGATGCCGTCGTGATGGAGTTCGCGGTGAACTCGGTGACGTTCGGCGGCCACACCTATCCGATCGAAGCCACCGTCCAGTCGGCCGCGGTGAACCGCGTGCGCGACGAGCCGAAGGGCAAGGACATCCAGAAGGTCGCGATCGGAGCGGGCATCGGCGCGATCGCCGGCCGCATCCTCGGCAAGAGCACGAAGGGCGCGGTGATTGGTGCAGCGGCGGGTGCGGCGGGTGGTGCGGCAACTGCTGCGGCGACTGCCAACTACCAGGGCTGCATCGATCAGGGCGGCAACATCGTCGTGAAGCTCACGTCGGCGGCGACGGTTCGCGTGTGAGGATTGGACGGACCGGTTCGCCGGGCCGTCAATACGAGATCTGAAACGCCCCTGCGGCCAATTGGCCACAGGGGCGTTTTGATTTTGGGTTCATCGCGGAATTCCGGGACAGTCCGCAGCCCCTGCGGACGCGACGGCTCATCGTGCGGAGCGAAACTCAGCCGCCGAGGTGGGTTGGATTGCAATGGGCGACACGGATCAAACGGACACGAACGGACACGATGGGCTTGACCCGCTTTTGTGGACACGGGCATACGGATGCTAGACAGCCATCCGCAACTGCAACTGCTGTTCGTACTGCGCGGGACTGAGATACCCGAGCGTCGAATGGCGCCGACGCGGATTGTACCACGTTTCGATGTAGGCAAAGATGGCGCGTCGGGCCTCCTCTCGCGTGCGCCAGGAATAGCGGGCGATCAGTTCGAACTCGAGCGTGGCAAAGAAGCTTTCCGCGACGGCATTGTCCCAGCAATCGCCGACACGGCTCATGCTGGCCTGCATGCCCTGCGCGGCGAGCCGGGTGCGATAGGCCGTGCACGCGTACTGCACGCCGCGGTCGGAATGATGGATCAGGCCGGGCGCCGGGTGCCGCGTCGCGATCGCACTGTCGAGCGCCTGCAGCGCGAGCGCCGCGTCGAGCTGCTCGCGCATGCTCCAGCCCACCACGCGGCGCGAGGCGAGATCGAGCACGATGGCCAGATAGAGCCAGCCCTCGCGCGTGGGCACGTACGTGATGTCACTCACCCAGATCTGGTTGGGCGCGCGCCCGGCCACGGCAAACTGCCGCGCGAGGAGATTCGGCGCGAGGGGATACGCGTGCGCCGAGTCGGTCGTGGCCACGCAGGCGCGCGGCGCGCGCGCCACCAGGCCGTCCTGTCGCATCAGCCGGGCGACGCGCTTCTGCCCCACGTGCACGCCGTCGTCCCGCAAATCCCGCCGCACGCGCGGCGCCCCGTACGTGCGGCCACTCGCCTGGTGCGAGAGCCGGATATTGAGCAACAACCGCTCGTCCGCGAGGTGCCGCGCGCACGGCGTCGTGCGCGTGCGCCACGCGTAATAGCCGGCGGGCGCCACCGCGAGCACCCGACACATGAGTCGCACAGGATACGCGCCGCGATGGCGCGTGATGCAGGCGTACTTCAGAGCGACTCCTTCAAGAAGAACGCCGCGGCTTTTTTTGCGAACTCGCGCTCCTGGCGCAACGTCACCACCTCGCGTCGGAGCCGTTTGACTTCCTCCTCCAACGTTTCCCCGGGGGCGCCCGTCCCGTCGCCGGCGCTCGGGCCCGTGCCGCGGCCATCGAGCTTCTTCGCCCACTCCCACAGCAACGCCGGCGCCACCTCCAGCTCACGCCCGATCTGCGCCAACGGAATGCCCTGCGCTCGCCGGCGCCGCATCAGATGGACCGCCTCCGCTTTGAACGCCGCGCTGAACGTGCGCTTCGCTCGACTGCGCCCAGCGTACTCCGAGGACGACTTCATTGAACACCTCCGGATCCTACATGGTGAGGTGTCCACCAAACCGGGTCAACTCCACGAACGGACGAGGCGCGGATCGATTTTCGCTGGCGCACCAAGACCAGAGCGCCACGCCCCAAAGGCAATTGCTTTGTGGTCGTGGCGCTCGAGACTCAGTGCACCCGTGAAGCCAGTCCGTGCCTCGTCGGCAAGTTGTCCGTCAAGTCCGTGTCCCCATTGCAATCCAACCCACCTCGGCGCGTTTGACCGCAAAGTTGACGGTCCAACCGAGCGCGTAGGGACCGTTCCCGAAATTCCGCGATGAGCCTGATTTTGTGCCAGTGAAACATGCGTTGGTTGCGGCGCGATCCTCGTGTGGACGAAAGACGGATCGGAGCGTTGGCGTTTATTCACGCACTCCGCCGAAATTCACGAGGTGCTCAGAACCCGTACCGCCACCCGATCCGCGTCGTGAAAATCCGCGGCGGATTCACCTGGATGTTGTTGTTGTCGTTGTTCGCCTGCAACACGGTGCCGATCTCCTCGGCGGCGAAGATCTCGCCCATTCCGGCGAGCCCGTAGCCTACGCCGCCGCCGAATGCAAACGAGAAATCCCAGCGCGAGTTCGGGGGAAGCTGCACGTTGCTGAAGTCCTCGCGGAAGTTCGAGAACTCCGTCACGCCGGCTTCGAGCTCGTAGATGCCATGGAGTCCGAGGCCACCGCCGCCGCGCAACGTGCCGAGGATCTGCGTGATGTCGGCGTGCCCGGTGCACGAGAACGCGCACTCGCCGAAACCGTCGTAGCTCGAGTAGACGAGCGGCGCGGTCGAGAAGCCGGCGGCGAGGCCGACGGTCATGTCGCCCTGAACGGCCATTTCCAGACTGGCGCGCACCTGGGTGCTGTAGCCGAACTGCCATTCGCTGGCGGTCTGGCCGTCGTCGATCGTCATGCCGTCGATGAAGCCGACCGACAGTCCGACCCACGTCTGCGGCTGCTGGCCGAAGCCCGGCCGCGACCCGGGATACTGCGCAAACGCCTGGCTGGTAAACGCCGCGGGAGCCGTCACCGCGAGCAGCAGAGCGACGATTGAACGACGCATGACGTCCCTCGTGTTGTTGCGGGTCGCGCGCGACTCCGGGTATGTTGTGCGGCGATGACGTTTCTCGATCCACGGCTGACCGAACGCCGGAATCCACGCAGTGCCGATATCGATCTCGCCACCCCGCTCGAGATCGTAGATCTCATAACCGCTGAAGATCGGACAGTTCCAGAGGCCGTTGCGTCACAGCGGGAGGCCATCGCCCGGGCCATCGAGCAGGCGGAAGCGACATTTCGGCATGGCGGGCGGCTGTTTTATGTGGGGGCCGGAACATCTGGCCGCCTCGGTGTGCTCGACGCGTCCGAGTGTCCGCCCACCTACGGCACCGATCCGGAGATGGTGCAGGGCATCATCGCCGGCGGTGAGCCGGCGCTCACCCGCTCGCAGGAAGGCGCCGAGGATCGGCTCGAGGGGGCGGTCGAGGATCTTTCGGCGCGCGGCGTGCGCGCCGGCGACTTCGTCATCGGCATCGCGGCGTCTGGCACGACGCCATACGTGCGCCGCGCGCTCGCCTACGCGCGCAGCGTCGGCGCGACCACCGGACTCGTGGCGTGCTCGCCGCCGCCGCAGGAGACGCTCGACGTCGTCGACCTGCTCGTGCTGCCGATCACTGGGCCGGAAGTCGTCACCGGCTCCACGCGCATGAAGGCCGGGACGGCGACCAAGCTGGTGCTCAACATGATCACCAGCGG
>JAICKA010000114.1 GCA_025928185.1 Gemmatimonadaceae bacterium | reverse complement strand
GACGTGGACGAAGATCAAGTACATCGACGAGAACACGGGCTTCACGGACGTGGCGATCGATCCGTCGAACAGCAACACGCTGTACGCGGCGAGCTACGAGCGGCGGCGGACGAGCTGCTGCTTCAATGGCGGCGGGCCGGGGAGCGCGCTCTGGAAGTCGACGGACGCGGGCAGGACCTGGACGAAGCTGACCGGCAACGGGCTGCCCGAGGGCACCTACGGTCGCATCGCACTCGGCGTCGCGGCGTCCAACCCGAACATCGTGTACGCGCAGATCGAGGCGGGCGAGACGAACACGCCGCTTCGCGGTCGCGCCGCCGCTCCGGCAGCGCGCGGTGGTGCGGCGGGCGCGGCCGGCGGTCGCGGTGCGCGTCCGGTGGAACCGAGCACGGGCTATTGCAACAACGGCGCGCCCGCGTCGGCGCGCAACGGCGAAGCCGCGCCGGAGTTGCCGGCGCCGGATCCCAAGGCCGGCGGTGTGTTCCGCTCGGAGAACAAGGGCCGGACGTGGACGTTCATCAGCAACTGCGATTCGCGGCCGATGTACTTCAGCCAGCTCCGCGTCGATCCCGAGAATGCGAACACGATCTACGTCGCCGGTCTGCCGGTCGCCAAGTCGCTCGACGGCGGCAAGACCTTCGCCACGCTCGATGAAGCGGGCGGCAACGGCGAGCCGGCGCACGTCGATCAGCACGCGATCTGGGTCGACCCGCGCAACTCCAACCACCTCATGATCGGCAACGACGGTGGTCTGGACGTGACGTACGATCAGGGCAGGACGTGGGACTTCATCAACACCATGGCGACGGGACTCGCGTACGTCGTCACGGCGGACAATGAGCATCCTTATAACGTCTACACCGGGCTCCAGGACAACAACAGCTGGGGCGGCCCGAGCTCGAAGCGCGGCCGCGGTGGCATCACGAACATGGATTGGTTCGGCATGTGTGGCGGCGACGGCTTCTATACCGCCGTGAACGTCGACAATCCGAACATCGTGTACTGCGAGTCGCAGGACGGCAACGCGAGCCGCTACAATCTGAGCACCGGGCAGGTGACGAGCATCAAGCCGAACGCTGGCCCGGGCGCGCAGCTCGCTGGCCGGCCGGCCAACGGCGCTGAAGCGTCGGCCGACGCGTGCGTCGACGGACGCGCGGCGAACTCCGGTCGTGGCGGCGGCGGTGGCCGCGGCGGCGCGCGCAAGAATGTCATCAACGCCGAGGGCGGCGAGCAGTATCGGTTCAACTGGAACACGCCGATGATCCTCTCGCCACACGATCCCAACATCGTGTACTTCGGCGGCAACCGGCTGTTCACGTCGCACGACGGCGGCGACTCGTGGGTCGCGAGCGCCGACCTCACCAAGCAGGTCGACCGCTGCAACGTCACGGTCATGGGCGTCGCGGGCGATCGCAGTGAGCTGTCGAAGAACGACGGGCTCTCGCAGTACAGCACGATCATCGCGCTGTCCGAGTCGCCGGTCATGCCTGGCGTGGTCTGGGCCGGAACGGACGACGGCAACCTGCAGGTGAGCCGCGACGGCGGCCACACGTTCACGGAAGTCGGCAAGAACCTGCCCGGCCTGCCGAATGGCGCGCTGACGAACGACGATCCATTCTGGATCTCGCGCATCGACGCGTCGCACTTCGATGCCGGAACCGCGTACGTCTCGGTGGATGGCCACAGGAGCGACGATCTGCATCCGTACGTCTTCGTCACGCACGATTACGGCAAGACGTTCCAGAGCATCTCGGGCGATCTGCCGGCCTACGGCAACGTCCAGGTGATCCGCCAGGATCCGAAGAACCAGGATCTGCTGTTCGCCGGCACGGAATTCGGACTGTACGTCTCCCTGAACGGCGGCAAGCACTGGGAGAAGTTCATGAACGATTATCCGACCGTGCGCACGGATGACATCTTCATTCATCCGGTCGAGAGCGACGTGATCGTCGCGACGCACGGCCGCAGTCTCTGGATCGCCGACGACATCACGCCGCTCGAGCAGCTCACGCCGGCCGTGCAGGCCGAAGCGGTGCACCTCTTCGCGCCGCGCGGCGCAGTCGCGTACATCAACGATCTCACGAACAATCCGCATATCGGCGGCGAGAAGAACTTCGTCGGCGAGAACGCGCCGCGCGGCACGGCGATCAACTACTACCTCAAGTCGCCGGTGAGCGATGTCAAGGTTTCGGTGATCGACGCCCAGGGCCGCACGCTCTGCACGAGCGACGGCGACAAGGATGCGGGCATTCACCGCGTGCAGTGGACGCTCGTGGCGCCGATGCTCAATCGCGGTGGCAACGGCGGCAATGGCGGCGGCCGCGGCGGCTTCGGTGGACAGCAGCGTGAGCCGGACAACAGCTGCAGTGCCGCATTCGGTGGACGCGGCGGCTTCGGCGGCAACGCCGTCACGCCGGGCACCTACAACGTCAAGCTCACCGTCGACGGCAAGTCGTACACGCAGCCGGTCGATGTGCTCGAGGACAAGTGGTTCACGGCGCGCCGCGCGCAGTAATCGGCGCAGCGATTCCGGATACACGAACGGCGGGCGAAAGCCCGCCGTTCGTGTATCTGCACATTATCTTGCCACCGTGCCCACCCAACCCACCCGCCCCTCACGACAAAAGCCACCTTCGCCTGAGGTGGTCAAGGCCAGGCAGCAGGTGGCCGGCAAGTTTGGCTTCATCCTCGGCTGCATCGCCGCCGTGGCAGCGCTGGCGATCAATCTCTGGCGCGCCCCGAAACCGCTCAGCCTCGTCGCGATCGTGATCGCCGTGCTCATGTCGGCGCTCAACGTGCCGCTCGGAATTGCGTTCGGGTTGCTCGGGGAGAGGATGACGAGGAAAGGCGGATGAGCGGAAAAACCTCGACGGCGCACGAGCCGGCCACTTTCGTTACTGATGCTCCGAGCCCGCGCAAATCGAGCTCCAGTCGAAAGTCGCGAAGGCTCGGAGCATCCAGGCCGCCCGACGCCCGCCCGAGCGGCCGTTCGCTACTCGAGAATCAAGCTGAGGCACGTCACCCCCGCCTCCGCTTTCGCAAACTCTGACACCGCCACGCTCCGCGTCGCGAATCCCTCCCCCTCGAGCAGCGCGCGCGTCGATGGAAACGCGTCGGCGATGATGATCTCCGACCCGATCGCCAGCACGTCCGCCGCCCACGGCTCCATGGCGGGTACGGGCAGCAGCTTCGAGCCGGCGAGCGGCACCACGTCGATCCACTGCGGATTCACCAGAAATCGTCCGTCCGGCAGCGCGCTGCACGCCGTCTTGAGATGCAGACACCCGCGCACCGGCACGGCCGTGACCTGATAGCCGAGCGGGCGGGCCAGCTCGCGCAATGCCGCGAGTCCATCTGCATCCGTGCGTGTCGACGCCCCGACGAACAGCGAACGGCCGGCGCGCACCACGTCGCCGCCGTCGATGCGCGCCGGCAGCGCGATTCGCCGCACGTCGCGGTACGGTTGCAGCGCCTCCGCGATCAGCTCCAACTCGCCACGCCGCGACTCGGCGCCCATCGACGTCACGATCGCCAGCTCGTCGAGCACGATCGCCGCGTCCTCGACGAACGCACAGTCGGGCAGCTCGCAGTTCGCGTCGAGCGTGATGACGTGCGCCCCGCAGGCCGCGAGCGCGGCCCGATACGCCGCGTGCTGCTCGAGTGCCAGCGAATAATCAATGCGTTCCACGCCCACATATGTTCGTTCGCCGCCCTGCATGTGCGGCGACGGCAGATGGGTGATCGCCGTCAGCTCACCAACCGCGCGCGCGGTCACTGCGATGGTCCCGACAGCGCCTCCCGCAAATACTCCTTCTCGCTCTCCGAGCCGACGAACACGTTGTCCGGAAATCGGCGATAGCGCAGCATCTCGTCATAGATCTCGGCGTTCTCGTAGCTGTTCAGGCCCAGACCGGCGAGATATTGCAGGCGCAGGTTCGCATCCGTGTTGATCTGTGCGTCGGCCAGCCACGGCGCGAGATCGCGCGCCTGGCCGCCGTACGTCGAGAGCAGCGAGAGCACCGATGTGAAGCCCACTTCGCCCAGCGACTGCGTCACGCGCGCGTAGTCGGGTTGCGCGAGCCGCTGCTGCATCGCGTCGATGTCGATCGGCTGCGGCGTCGCGTGGCCGGCGAGCAGCACGTCGTAGCCCTTGCCGTCGATGTCGTTGCTCCAGACCGTGCCGTCGGGGAACACGTTGAAGAACGTCGCCAGCTCGCTCTTCACCACGTTCGCATGGCTTTCGTACAAGGGCACCCACTGGGTCACCACGCCGCCCGGGTTCAGGTGCTCCTTCACCAGATTGAAATACTCTTTCGTGTACAGCGTCGCCGCGCCCTTCACCCACGGATGGATCGGGTCGGACGTGATGACGTCGAACTTTTCCTTGGTCGTGAGGATGTAGTGCCGAGCGTCGTCGTACACGATCTCCACGCGTGGATCGTGCGCGACGTCGTAATTCGCCGCCGAGAAGTACGTCGACACTACCTTCGGGATCAGCGGCTCGATCTCGCAGATCACGATGCGCTTGATGCCCGGATGAAGCACGAACGAGCCCGCCGTCACGCCGGCGCCGAAGCCGACCACGAGCACCGAGTGTGGATCGTTGTCCAGCAGCGCCGAGATGTGGCCGAGCATCCGCTGCAGCCTCATGTCCTGCGGTTCGGTGGATGCCTCGACTTTCCCGGCGACGTGAAAGTTCCGCACGCCGTTCGACATCTCCGATACGGCGATCGAGGAATTGATGCCCTCGCCGACGTAGAGATACCTGGGTTGCGTGTCGTATGTCGGCAGGAAGCGGCCGTACGCCACCAGACCGTCCGGCACCTTCGGCACGTGTGCCACCAGCACGAGCGCGACCACCAGTCCCGCCGCGACGGTGCCGAGTCCGGCCACGCCAAGTGTGGCGCCATGTCGTTCGGCGAGCTTGCGCGACACGCCGGCGACCGCGGGCCGCAGCATCGATCCGAAGACGATCAGCGCCGCGATGATCGACGTCACCTCGAGCAGCCGCTCGCCGGTCTGCGTGCCGACCTGCGGAATGACGAACAGACTGAACGCCAGCGCGCCGAGAATCGCGCCGACGGTGTTCGCCGCGTACACACGGCCCACCAGCTCGCCCGCATCCTGGCCCGGCACAACGACGGCGGCGATGGCCAGCGGAAAGCTCGCGCCCCACAGGAACGCGGCCGGGAACACCGCGATCAACGACCGAACGAGATCCACCTCGAAGGTGATCCACGGACTCGGTGATAACGTCGGATTGATCGGCCAGTAGGGAAGGGAGCTCGCCATCATGTACGCCGCCCACGCGATGCCGGCAGTCAGCAGCAACTGACTCCAGCCGAGCGCGCCGCGCGGATTGTCGCGCCGCGCCAGCGCCGAGCCTGCGCTGCTTCCGAACCCGAGTCCGATGAGAAACACGGCGAGAATGATCGAGAACGTGTATACCGACGCGCCGAGCATGAGTGACAGAATGCGCGTCCACACGACCTCTGCCCCGAGCGCCGAGAGACCGGACAGCGCGATGGCGACGTACACCACGTTCACGCCGCGAATCGGCGACGGCGCCGCGGACTCGCGCTCGGCCGGCAGTCCCGAACGATGCGGCGCCCGCGTCGACAGCAGCCACGCGCCGCTGGCGACGGCAAAGTTCACCGCAACGGCGACGAACGTCGTCGTCCGCATGTCGTGCACGCGGAGCAGGTAGAAACCCGCGAGCAAACAGCCGAACACTGAGCCGGCGATGTTGCTGCCGTAGAAGAAGCCGAGCCACGACACGCCGACGGGCGTCGCTTCGACCCATCGCGCGATCGCCGGCAGCGTGGCGCCCATGAGCAGCGTCGGTGGAAGCAGGCAGATGCCGCACACCGCACCGCGCAGCAGCAAGCCTGGCAAACCGTGCATCGCCGTCGCCGTGTACACGCCGCCGACGAGCGGTACGGCGACGAGCACGATCAAACCCAGCACGCCGATCGTCGCTTCGAGTCCGGCATACACGCGCAGCGGATGCCGCTCGGGTCCGACGAAGCGCGTGAGGAGCAGGCTGCCGAGGCACATGCCGCCCATGAACGTGCCGAGCAGCACGCCGAGCGAGACTGCCGACGAGCCGATTACGAGCTGCAGCAACTGGAACCAGACGATCTCGTAGATCAGCGCGGCGCAGCCGCTGCCGACGAACAGCACGAGCAGCAGCGGCAGAAAGCGCTGCGTGGGCGGGAGGGGCAGCGGCGGCGTGTACTGCTGCGCCTGACGAGCGGTCTGCTTGGCCATTGAAACCACGGCGAGGGGTGGGGACCGTAGATCTCATCATCTACGCCCCAGCCCCTCGGAAGGTTGGCCAGCGGACTCGCGCGTGCGGACGACGAGCGTCCGCACACCGTCAGATCACGGCTTCATGATCGCGCCTGGCTTGCGGCGCGAGTTGCTCGGCTGCGGAATCTGCACGCCGCTCGTCGTAGCGGTCGAGTGCGACAGCTTGAATTGGAAGGGCATCTGCACGAGCTGCTTCACCGCTTTCCCGCCGACCTCGGCCGGGTAGAACTTCATGTTCGGCAGCACCGCTTTCACGGACTGCGCGAAGAGGTCGTGCGTGGACTTCAACACCTTGAACGTGCTGACGTCCGGCCGGCCGGTCGTGTCGACGACGAACTGCACCAGCACCTCACCCTCGACGTGCGCCGCGCGCAGCAAGCTCGGATACCGCGGCTGGGGATTGATTGGATTCGGTGCCGCCTGCTTCTCGACCTGGAATTCGAAGTAGGTCTGGTTGTCCGTCACACGTGTCGGGACACCAATACCGCCAGCGGATCGGGAGGCGTTCTTGGGCGCCGACGCACGGTCCGGCTGCACCGAGCAGGCAAACGCGACCAGCGCCGCCGCGATCACCGTGCCGGCAATGATGGTCGTACGCGTGAGTCGTGGAGTATTCTGCATCGCCCTGATCCTCCGTTCGAGTTGAGTGACCGGTTCCGACAGCATCGGCGCAAACAGCGTCGGCGTGATCGTCCGCCGCTGCGCGATCGTCAGCATGAGTAATCCATAACGTTCCGGCGACGGGTGCCGCCGCAGCACCCGCGCGTCGCAGTCCATCTCCACCGCGAGCCGCAGCCGCTGCGCCTGGATCCACAGGCATGGGTTCCACGGCATGAGCGCGGTCGCGACGGCGGACGCGAACAGCAGATACGGATCGCGCGCGTCGCGGTGCTCCTCCTCGTGCCGCAGCACGATGGCCCGCAGCGGTGCGTCGAGCGCGAGCACCCAGTCGGGGATGACGACGTCCATCCGTCGCAAACCAACCACCGCCGGTCCGACGTTGTCCGAGATGCGAACCGTCGCGCCGTCGACACGGTGCTCGCTCCATGCGGCGCGCGTCCGCCGCAGAATCCGGACGCCGCGCGCGAGCCGAACGATCAGCAGCGCCGAGAGCAGAATCCAGCCGCCAATCAACAGCCGGTCGATCGTCAGCACGTGTGAGGTGCTCGCATCGGCCATCACGCTGATCGGCTGAAGTCTCACGGCGAACGGAAGCAGCTGGCCGCCGTTGCCGTGCGCCGGCATGAGGCTCAGGATCGCCGCGCCGAATGGCCAGGCGACGCTCGACACCATCGCCGCGAACCAGACGAAACGCGTCGGCGTGCGCCCGTTCGTCGTCACGCGCTCCAGCGCGAACGCGGCCGCCGTGAGCGATGCGCCGATCACGAGCGCGTAGATCATCCAGGTGGTGATCATCGCTTGCCTCCTTTTTTCGGCTGCGGCTTCGCCGGCGTCTTGAGCAGCGCGCGAATGCGCCGCAGGTCGTCCGCCGACAGGTGCTCGTCTTCGACGAGCTGCGCCACGAGCTGCTCGGGCGAGCCGTGAAACAGCTTGTCGACCAT
>JAICKA010000286.1 GCA_025928185.1 Gemmatimonadaceae bacterium | reverse complement strand
GCGCCACGCGGCGAGCAGCGTTTCCTGGACGAGATCCTCGGCGTCCTGCACGGAGCCGAGCAGCCGATAGCAATGCAGCTGAAGCTCGCGCCGGAACGGCTCGACCAGCGACGCAAACGCGCGCTCGTCGCCTCCCTTGGCCCGCTCGAGATCGACGGTCATCGCAGCAATGACACCAGGTTCGCCGGAGACGGACCGGCGGTCCGTTTCGCGGCATCGCGGTGTCTTTGACGTCCGCACAACCGCGAATGGGAGATGAGCTGATGCAGAAGCAACGTTGGGGCAGCGCGCTCGCACGTGTGGTGGCCGTCTGGCGTACGGGCCTACCGAGGCCTATCCGCGTTCTTCAGGCCGGGTGGGCGCTCAGCAACTTCGGGACCGGGCTGATCCTTCCCTTCGAGATCATCTACTTCCACGCGGCCCGCGGCTTCTCGACGGTGACCGCCGGGTTGGTGCTGGCGACGGTCATGGGCACTGCCGCAGTGGCAACGCTCCCTTCTGGTGCGCTGCTCGATCGTTTCAGTGCGAAGCGGATCCTGATCGCGGGCAATGTTGTGAACGCACTCGGCTTCGGGGGCCTGGCGTTTGTCGACCGTCCCTGGCAAGGCTTCGTCTGCTCGGCCGTCGGCGGTGCCGGCTTCGGATTCGTGGGAACCGCCGGCCAAGTCCTGACGTTGACCCTGATCCCTGCGGAGCAGCGCGCCGCCTCGACCGCGCTCCGACGAGTCGCGGGCAACTTCGGTCTCGGCCTCGGCGCGACGGTTGCGGGCTTCATCGTCGCGGCCGCCCATCATCACCTCCAGGCGTTCCAGGGCCTCTACCTCTTCGACGCGGTCACATTCCTCGTCTTTGCACTGGTTGTGCTCGTCTGGATCCCGGATCCTGGCCTCGCGAATGTACCGTCGGCGAGCGAGGGCGTACGGGGTTTCCGAACTGTTGCCCGGGATCGGCTCTTGCTCGCCCTGATCGCCGGCAACCTCGCGCTTGTGTTGATCGGCGGCGCGTTCTTCTCCGACATCCTCCCGCCGTTTGCGGTGGCGCATACACCTGTCGGGGCCGGTGAGATCGGCGTCGTCATCTTCATCAACACCTTCTTCATCGTCGTGGCCCAGGTACCGGCGACACGGGTGGTGGCGCGGATGCGCCGCACGCACGCGTTGTTCGCCACCAGCGTCATATTCGCAGTCGGCCTGCTCGCGGTCCTGCTCGCAACGCTCACGCAATCGACGCTCGCCGCTACCGCCGTCTTGGCCGCGGTGGCGATCGTGATCGCGGTCGCTGAGTGTGGCCAGTTCATCGTGCTCGGCCCGCTGGTCGCGGAAATCGCGCCGCCGCATCTGCTCGGCCGCTACATGTCGCTCTACCAGCTCAGCTTCACGGCCGGCGTGGCTCTCGGCCCCGCGGTCGGCGGCGTGCTGCTCGGAACGTCACCCGACACCATCTGGTGGGGCGGCGCCTTCGCGCTGGCACTGACCGGAGCCGGCTTCCTTCGACTCGGAGACCGGATACCCGACCCCCTCTTGCCGACAAAAGCCCCGCCGCTGC
>JAICKA010000203.1 GCA_025928185.1 Gemmatimonadaceae bacterium | reverse complement strand
CACGGGATGCGTCGAGTCCGCCGCGGTCCACGCTTGCACTTCCTTGTCGAGCTTGGCGAGCATGTCGTCCGGCGGCAGTGCGCCGAGAATGCCCATGCCCTTCACGAGCGGATTGCCGTAGAACGCGAGGATGCGCTTCGCCGGCAGAATCGAGCCGGGCAGTGTGTCTGGTCCGGCGACTGGCCACACGGGCGGCGGAGTCTTTGGTTTCGGCGGCTTTCGCGTCCGCGTCGTGGACTTGGCCGTTGCCTTGTGCTTCGGCTTGGCCTTGACCGTGTCCTGCGCGTTCCCAGTGGCGCCGAACGCGAGTAGGCCGACGAGCACAGCAGCGCTCCGGATCGTATTCCTCATGCCGCATTAATACCCCGGAGGCGCCATTCCGCAACACGCGCTGGGGGCCCGTGGTTCATGGTCCGTCGTTGGCGCCCGAGGGGAGTGTGGTGCGCCGATTTGGGTTGGACTGCATCGGGGACGAGGACGGAAGCTGGAAGGGCGACGCGGCGCGGATTCGTTCCGAGTGGCGCACTGAACTCGGCGCGCCGGGTCCCAAAACAACGATGAATTTGTGGTCGTGGCGTCCCGATCAACTCCCCAATCCGCAAATCCGCGAAATCCGTAGCCCCGCTGGACTCTCGTGGCGCGAGAGCGTGTCGCGCCACGAGACCGCGCGGCTCCGGCCACGTCTGAGGGAGAGGAAACGGGTCGCGGAGAACGGCGGAAAGGCGCGGAGAGGCGTTGCTGGGAAGGGCCGATGAATGATGAACGCCGTGCTCCGCCGTTCTCCGCGGCTTCGCGACGCTCTCCGACACGATGATGCCGACCCAGGCCCCAACAGGTTGGAATTGCGATGACACGGGTGAGACGAATTGAACGGATGAAAAACACCAACTGCTTTGTGGGTGTGGCGCGACGGACTCGGTGTGTCAGGTCGGACCGAATCCGCCCCTCGTCGCCGTTCCAGTTTCCGTCCTCGCCCGCGTCCCCCCACTTCAGTCCAACGCGATTCGGCGAGATGAACTGGACGCGCACGAGTCTGCTCGCGATGGACTATCGACCGTGGTCCAGCCACGGCCTCATTCGATCCGAATCGCGCTCTGCGGATCGATCGAGGCTGCGCGTCTCGCCGGCAGATAGCTCGCGACCGTTGCGACGCCGAGCAGGAGCGCAGCCGCGGCGGCAAATGCCACCGGATCGAACGGGCTGACATCGAACAGCAGCGCCGTCATGAGCCGGGTGAGCACGAGGGCGCCGACCACTCCGACGCCCACGCCAATCGCCGCAATCCGTGTGGCCTGACCGACGATGAGCCGCAGCACATCCGCCGGCCGCGCACCGATCGCCAGCCTGATCCCGATCTCCCGCGTACGCTGCACCACGGCGTACGCCATCAGACCGTAGATCCCCGCGGCCGCCAACGCGAGGGCGAGCAGCGAAAATGTCGTGAGCAGCACCGTGTTGAACCGCCGACTCGACATCGACGTCGACACCACGCTCGTCATGGGTTGAAGCGAGATGACCGGCAATTCCGGATCGGCGTCGCGCACCGTGCGACGTACGGCATTCATCAGTGCCGACGGCTCGCCGTCCGTGCGGATCAGATAGGTGAGGCCGCGAACCATCGTCGCGCTCATTCCGGTGCCGGTGTCGCGCTGGGCGACTGGAAAGTAGATCGCCGGCAGCTCGGGTTGGTCGACCCCGTCCGTATGCACGTCCGCAGTGACACCGACGATCGTCGTCCACGGATCGGGCGACGACGCCGAGCCCCACTTGAGACGTTTGCCGACCGGATTGGTGTTGGGGAAGTATTGTTTGGCGAGCGTTTGATTGACGACGGCGACCGGCGTGGAATGATCGTCATCGCCCGCGGTGAAGTAGCGACCGGAGCGAAGCGGAATTCGCATCGTCTCGAAGTACCTCGGCATCACCAGCTCGGCCGACGCGAATGGAATCTTCGTCTGCGTCGCGCCTTCGATCGCGAATGCGATGCGTGACGGTCCGGTCATCGGCAAATGCGTCGTCGCAGACACGAGTCGTGCGCCGGGCAGCTCGGCAAGTGATTGCGCAAACCGTGATTCGAATTGTGCTACACTGTTTGCAGTCCGATATCGGAAATCGGGCAGCTGCAAGCGGAAGGTGAGCACGTGTTCGGGATCGAACCCGGGATTCACCGCACTGGCACGCCCGAGGCTGCGGATCATGAGGCTCGCTCCCGTCGCCAGCACCAGCGCGAGCGCGATCTCCGAGACGACGAGCACGCGTCGGCCGCGCTGATGTGCCGCGCCGCCGGTCGACGATCGATCGGCATCGCGCAACGTTGCGCCGAGCGACGACGCCGAGGCCTGGACGGCGGGAAGAAGCGAGAATGCAATCGCGGTCAGCACGGCGACGGCGCCGGTGAGCGCGAGCACGCGTCCGTCGAGCGACACGTCGTACCCCTGGAGCAGCGCGTCGGGCGCGTAGCGGGCAATCAGCCGGGTGGACCAGACGGCGCTCGCCAAGCCGAGCACACTCCCGATGCCAACCAGCACCAGACTCTCGCCAAGAAACTGTCGCGCCAGCCGAGCGCGCGACGCGCCGAGTGCCTGGCGAATGGAGATCTCCCGCTGACGTGCGGCGGCGCGTGCCAGCAGCAAGCTCGAAACATTGATACAGGCGATGAGCAGCACGAAGCCGACGGCGGCGAGCAGTACGATCATCGGCGCTCGCACCTTCTCGACCGACTTGTCACGCAGCGGGAATGCGTCGGCGAGCGTCACCCAGTTCCGGCCGTATACCGTCGGATGCAACGCGGGCAACTGGCCGGCCAATTCGGCGACGGCGCGCCGCGCCGTCGGCATGCTGACGCCGTTCGCCAGCCTGGCGATCAGAAACGTGCTGTAGTCGTTCGCACGCTCGCGCTCGACGTCTGCCGTGATGCGGTATGGAACGATGATGTCCGCCGGCTCGCCGCCGATTCCGGCGAGTGGAAAGCGAAACCCGCGCGGCAACACGCCGGCAATCACATACGAGCGACCGTCGACGTCGATCGGTTTGCCGACGATGGACGGATCGGCGCCGAAGCGGCGGCGCCAGAGTGCATCGCCGATCATGACGACATCCGGCGATCCGATCCGATCGTCGTTCGCGTCGAGATCGCGCCCATGCGCCGCGTGAATGCCGAGCACGCGAAGAATGGACGACGAGGCCTTCAGCCCGCTGACGCGCTCCGGTTCGCCGTTGGCGGCAATGCCGTATGTGCCCGGCTCGTAGATCGCCGACGCGCTGAATACTCTACCGTCCAGCCGCTGGTAATCGACGAACTCGGGCGCCGAGATCACACCGAAGTTCGTTGCGCTGAATCGCGGCAGCGCTTCACCGACGAGCACGAGCTGGTCGGCATTGGGAAACGGCAATGGCCGAAACATCACCGCGTCCACGACGCTGAAGATCGCGCTGTTGGCGCCAATGCCCAGCGCGAAGCACAGAATGGCGGCAATGCTGAGCGCGGGATTTCGACGGAGCTGCCGGAGGGCGTACATCGAGAGGATGGCTGTGAGAGAGTAGAGGACAGGACTGCGTACGGGTTCGATGGCGTATTGGTTTTGTATCCTCCATCCTCTCGCTTCTATCCTCTGTCTTCGACACCGCAATCAGGCCGTCTGTTCGTTCACAACCGGACAGTCCGTCCCACATTCGAACACCTCCCGGGAGCGGGCGCAACGCGCAAGTAACTTTCCGGCAACGACATCCGTACGGAATCCTGTCGGCACACGACTTTCCT
>JAICKA010000202.1 GCA_025928185.1 Gemmatimonadaceae bacterium | reverse complement strand
GTCGCTGAGCTGCGTGGCGTGATCGATGGCCGACACGCCGGCCTCGGCGGCAAACAGCGCTCCGGGCTCTCCCTGGTCGTGCACGCCGACGTTGCTGCCGAGCCGCGCCGCCTCGTCCACCGCCGCCTTGAGCTCCGCCTCCGTGTACTGGTATGGCGTGTGGAAGTCCCAGAACTCCGGATCGCCGGGCTGTGCGCCGATGCCGACGTCGGCGCAGATCGGATCCCCGAGGCAGGGCGCGGAGCCGTGCGGCACCATCCGATCGGCGCCGGTCTCATAGATCTTCGTGAACGTCGCGCCGAGCTTGTGCTGCGCGCGCATCGTTTCGATGAGTTGTTCGGTGTCGTTCGCGTAATCGGCGTTGCCGATCACTTGCTGCTCCGGATTGAAGCCGATCGCGTCTTCGTGTCCGCCGAGGATGGAGATCGCCATGCCGCTGATCTGGAGCCGCGGGCCGGGAATCATGCCGCGGTTGATCGCGTTGCGCACCGCCGCGTCGGCGGCCCGCGCACCTTCCGTCCCCATATCACGCTCGGCCGTGAAGCCGGCCATCAAGTCCGCCTGCGCGGCGAGCGTGGCGATGATCGTACGCTCGGGCACCGTTTCCTCGACCGTCTGCATGCCTTCGGACGGCGGCGCCGGATGCAGGAAGAGGTGGATGTGCGCGTCGATCAGCCCGGGCATGAGCGTGCGGTCGCCGAGGTCGATCACCTTTGCGCCAGCGGGATGCTGCACGGAGGTGCCGGCGGCGCGGATGCGGCCACCTTCGACGAGCACTTCGCCAGGGCTGACGATGCGACCGGCGTCGACGTCGAACAGGCGTGCGGCGTGGAGGACGATGGGCGTGGCGTTGGCGGAAGCGCGGCCGCCGCGGCCTTGCGCGCGCGCCGGTGTGAGTGGAGTGGTGAGGATCGCCAGGGCGGCGATCAGTATTGTAATTCTCTGAATCATCGATTGGATCCTCGGGAGCGTGCTGTCGGGAGTGGCGGAGTATGGATTGTTAGCGCAGTACCTGGCTGGGGAGGGTGGGGAGTGTGGCTGAATGTTGTGGCACCAGGGGCAGGTGTCCAGCGCACCGACGTGTTTTAACGAAGTCCAGAACACTTGCAATTGCTTCTCCGGCGCCGCACGATAAAGGCGCATGCTGAGCCCACATATCCGCCTCCTCTCGACCCGCCTCGAGAACCTCTCGCCCAGTCGGTTCATCCTCCTCGTCGGCGTGATCGGCGGCGTGCTGCGCAGCTACCCGGGCACCTATCTCGACCATGCGACGATCCGAATGATCGTCGCTCTCGCCATCATCACCGACGCCGCTGCCGTGCTGCTCTGGTGGGTCGCCGTGCGGCGCCGCCGTTTCTCGTTCTGGAAGACCGCGCTGCACGTGATGCTCGCGCTCGATCTCGCCGATGCGCTGGCGTTGCTGCTCTCGATCGCCATGCTGTCGCTCGACGCTCGCGGGCACCTGGTGAACACATTCGTACACCAGCCCCTGTCGACGATTCTCGGGGGACTCGTGCCGCCGTACGTCGTCTTCAGTGCGATTCGCTTTCTTGGAGCCGCCGTGCTCGTCGCGATCGGACGGCGGCTACCCGGCAGCGGCCAGCCGTCCATCGACCGACAACGGCATATGCACGTCTCGACGTCTAGTTAGCGTTCAGCCCGCGTTGACCCATGCCGGGTCTCTCGTTCTACGCGGCCCCTTTGTGACTGTCGCGCCGTGCCCGCTTACACCTTGGTCGGCCGTGACGGAGGATCCATGTCACACTGCGGCTGGTTCCCAATGCGCCACAGCGAAATCATCGCCTGGGTCGAGCGCCACCAGAACGAGCTGCCGACCACGCTGGCCGAGCTGTCGACATACCCGATGCCGTTCCGGAGGGTGATCGTGAACGTCGTCGACCCGGAACGGCGTCTGCGGTTCTGGACCGAGCACCTGCGATCGTTCGTCGGACCGCAGTCCGAGTTGACCAGCCAGCAGCAGGAGTTCGTCCTCGCGACGATTCCGGAGCTCGCCAAGCTCCTCAGCGCGCCCGCGCCGAATCCGGCGATGATAGAATTCGAAAAACGCGCGAAGGAGATGTTTTCACGCGAGCAGGGTGGTCGGATCTTCGCGCTGATCGGTTCGCCGGAACCGCCGGGCGGGCTGCCGCTGCCGGCGGATGCGATTCCCTCGCCGCCGGAAACTCCATAGCGCATGGACAAGACTGCCGACGCGGTCCTCGTCACCGGCGCAACCGGTCGGATCGGCCGACTCGTCGTCGACGAGCTGCTCCGCGCCGGTGCGCGCGTGCGCGCGCTCACGCGCCGGCCGGAGCGCGCGGTGCTGCCGGCGACTGTTGATGTGGTGGCCGGCGACTTCACAAATCCCTCATCGCTCGACGCGGCTGCGGAGGGGGTCTCTGCAATCTTTCTCGTCTGGACTGCGCCCGTGATTGCCGCCGCCGACGCCATCGCGCGGTTTGCGCGTCCGTCGCCGCAGCATCGCCGCGTCGTCTACCTGTCGGCGCCCTTTCGCACGCCGCATCCGTTCTTTCAGCAGCCGAATCCCATGCGCGAGCTGCACGCGGAAGTCGAACGGCTGCTCGCCGCGTCTACACTCGACGTCGCGATCCTGCGGCCCGGCATGTTCTCGTCGAACGCGCTCCACTGGTGGGCGCCGCAGATTCGCGCGGGCGACGTCGTGCGCTGGCCGTACGCAGCGGCCGAAACTGCACCGATCGACGAGCGCGATCTCGCGGCAGCCGCCGCGCGAGTCCTGCTCGACGACACACATGCTCGCGGCGACTGGGTGCTCACCGGCCCGGAGTCGCTGAGCCAGGCCGCACAGGTGCGTACGATCGGCGACGTCATCGGCCGACGGCTGTATTTCGACGAGCTGTCGCCCGACGCGTTCCGGCGCGAAGCAGCGACGACGTGGCCGCCAGGCGTTGCCGACATGCTGCTTGCCGCGTGGAAGGCGGCGCTCGGACAGCCGGCTTTCGTCACGACCGCGGTGCACGACCTGCTCGGCGCTCCGCCTCGGACATTCGCGCAGTGGGCGGCGGACAACGCGGCCGCCTTTTTGAACCGAGCGTCCCGCGAGCAGCTGCCGACCGACGAGTAATCGCGGGCGGCGACCGGCGTGTCGATTTCGGATCGCCTCGTTCGACGTACAATTGAGGGCCGACCTGGCCCGCTCATTCACACGACGAGGACGACTCCGATGCGATTCATGCTGCTGGTGATCCCCAAGGCCTACGAGAACGCGTCGGCGGATTTCGTGCCGCCGGCCGAGCTCGTGGCAAAGATGACGAAGTTCAACGACTCGCTGAGCAAGGCGGGCGTGCTGCTGGCGCTGGACGGGCTCGCCCCTCCGGCCAAGGCGGCGCGAGTCTCGTTTGGCGGCGGCAAGACGCGCGTACAGGACGGACCGTTCGCCGAAGCCAAGGAGATGGTCGGCGGCTTCTGGATCATCGACGTCAAGTCGCGCGACGAGGCGGTGGAGTGGGCGCGGCGCGCGCCGATGCTCGACGGCGACATCATCGAGGTGCGGCAGATTCCGAGCATGGAGGATTTTCCCGCCGACGTCCAGGCGGCTGCCCGCGGCGCACACCAGTCCTGACACCGGAGACGAGACATGAGAGTTCTAGCATTATGGTATCCGGAGAGCGACATCAGCACGCCGACGCAGGAGAAGATGGCGCGGATGGGCGCGTTCATTCAGGAAGCGATGCAGGCCGGCGTGCTCATCGACACCGGCGGGTGGAACCCCCAGGCGCCGGCGACCGTGATCACG
>JAICKA010000027.1 GCA_025928185.1 Gemmatimonadaceae bacterium | reverse complement strand
TCGCGCGCGGTGGGGGCCGGTGTGTTCCGGCCGACGGAGGCGGCGCTCGGCGTTGCGGCTTCAGAACTCTTTGAAGCGCTGCCGAAGGCGTATCGGGAGCAGCTGTCGGAGCTGCCGGCGATCGTCGAGGCGCTCGAAGCGAAGGCGGCGGAAGCGCGCGCCGAAATGGACGCCGTCGCGGCGCTTGCCGCGACGAGCTCGGGCGACGCCGAGGTCCTGGCAGCGCGCCGCGAAGCGGCCGCGGCGCAACTCGCGCAGGCCGTCGCGGCGCTCGAGGGAATTCGCCTCGACCTGCTGCGACTGCACGCCGGCGCCAGCGACCTAGCGCCGCTCACCACCTTGATGGATGCGGCGCGGGTGGTCGGCGACGACGTGAAGCGGCTCGCGGAGGCGCAAGAGGAAGTGAACGCCCAAACCGGTCAGCGACGGGTAGGCGCAGAGCGCATTCCGACGCCGGTGTGAGCGGGATTGCGATTCGACTAGAGCGCAAGGAGAGTGATGATCCACAGCGCTTACTTCACTCGAATCGGCACGCGAATGATCAACCGCCCCGCCGGCCCGTTCGCGCGGAACTCGAGATGGAGCATACCCGGTGCACTCGGCACATACGCAAAGTCGTACGTCTCGCCGTCGGCCACCTCCTGACGAGCGGGAACGAGCACTTGCGCGGCGGCTGGCGTGGGATAGCCGTCCTTCGCGACCGGCTGCCAGCGCACGATCGAGTCGCGCGGGCCGGTATCCGTGCTGTCCGGCGTCGCGGTGAGCAAGGCGACGGGCGCGACGTTGATCGTCGCCAGATTGATGAGGCGGAATCGCGCCGTTCGACCAATGTGCAGGACGACCGTGTCCGGGGTTGCGCGGCCGTCGATTTCGACGGGGTGTTCGCGGCTGGTGATATCGCCCTTCAAGAAGAACACGTGATCGTCGGTTGACGAAGAATCGCCGGGATCGCGCACGATCAGCGCGCCTTCCATGCCGGCGGCCTGCTGCTCCACTTCATCCACGTGCGCGTGATACATGAACGTGCCCGCGCGGGGAGGCGTGAAGCGGGCGACGAATGAGTCGCCGGGCGCAATCGCGGGCGAGAGATGGGTCGCATCGCCGCTGAAGCCTGGAACGCCATCGACGTAGCTGTCCTCGACTTCGATGCCGTGCCAATGGATGCTCGTTGGCTCTCCCAGATGATTGACGATGGTGATCGCGACGGGCTCGCCTCGAACGAGATCCAGTTCCGGACTGAAATCCCGTCCACCCGCGATCGTGCGTTGACCGTCCTCGAGCACGAGCCGCATCGGTGGAACCGAGTCGGTTTGTGCGATGCCGGTCCTGGCGTAACCGCCCTCGGCAACCAGTCGGAGGCGTCTCGCGGGAGATCCGGACGGCGCACCGGCCAACGTGACGCCTGGCCTGCCGCGGACTTCGACACCGAGCACCAGTCCGGTCATGTCGCGCATGGCCGGATCGTCCGGCATCGCGGAGAGCGAGTCCGGTTGGTTGTGAATCGCGATGTGACAGTGAAAGAGCCAGTTTCCCGGCCGCGTCGGCGACCACGACATCGACATCGTCGCAAAGGGTGACAGCAGCTGTGTAACGACCATTTGTCCCGGCCTGGGAGCACCGAACCGCGCCGCCTGCGGAGCGGCGAAGGCATCCACTCGATAGTAGAACCCGTGCAGATGCATCGGATGCGGCTCGCGCGAGGCGTTGATGATGCGCCAGTGGAGCGAATCGCCGACGCTGGCGTGAATGCGTTCGGTGCCCGGCCACGCGCGGCCGTTGATCGTCCAGATGAACCGTCCGGCTGGCGGCGCATTCCGCGCAGCCACGTTGGGCGGCGCTGTGTCCGCGAACGCCACCCAGACGGAGTCGCCGGTCTCCATGATGACGAACACACGATCGCGTGCGCGCAGGGGCGCGTTCGCCGTGTCGACAACCAGGGCACCCGAAAGCAGCCCGGCGTACTGCATCACTCGGGTCGCGCCGGTCGCCGTCGCGCCACGATATGCATAGTTGCCGGGAACGTTGAGCCGGGTTGTCATGTAGGCCGTCGCACCCGGCGCCACGACGAGACTGTCCATCGACGGATCACCGGAGCGGCTCACACCGGCCGGAATCACGAACGTGAGTGGAGCGCCGAGGGAGTTGTGAATGGATAGCCGAAGTTCGGTGCCCTGCGGCGCGCGAATGAGCGGACCAGGCATGAGCGGATCGTGACCGGGTTCCGCGAAGGCCTCGATCGTCATCGGCGGTCGACTCGGTCCGTTCGGTCGCCAGAGTGCGTGTTTCGCGTCGAGCGCGACTGTCAACACGCCAGCTCGCAGTACACCGGCGCGCCCGACGTTGGAATTGGGATGAACAGCCGGATGCGACGGCGCCCACAGAGCACCGATGAAGGCAAATGCCAAAACGCTCATGACGGCCTCGGTATCAGAAGAGTAGAATTGCCATCGGTCGACCGCCGCCTCCGGCGGCGCCTCACTCGACGCGGATCGGAACCGCCACGAGGAGCTTGTGCTTCGCCGGAGAGCCCGGCGCCACGAACGTCACCACCTCCAGGCGCATCACACCGCGCCGCTCGGGAGTGAACTCGAAATCGTACGTCTCGCCCATGCTGACGATTTGCGATGCGGCACGGACCGCGCGCGCCGACGCCGGCAGATCGAAGCCATCCTTGGCGATCGGCTGCCATTGAAGTTCAGTCGTGTCAGCAACGTCGCGTCCACGACCCCACAATGTCGCGAGCCGGAACACCGGCACTGTCACGGCCTGCCGCGCGCCGAGATTGAGCAGTCGAAGCCGCGCCGGCTCGCCGACGTGGAGCACGATCGTGTCCGGTGCGGCCTGTCCGTTGATCTCCGGGAGCGCCGGTCTCGGCGCGGGTCCGGACAGTGACACCAATCGCGACTCCTTCAGGAAGAACGTGAAATCGTCGCGGTCGGGACTCGCGCCCGAATCGCGCACGATCAGCGCGCCTTCGAGCCCGCCAACCTGCTCGCGGACTTCGTCGACGTGTGCGTGATACATGAACGTGCCGGCGCGCGGCGGCGTGAACCGCGCGATGAACGAGTCGCCCGGTGCGATCGCCGGCGACAAATGCGTTCCGGACCCGCTGAACCCGGGTACACCGTCCACGTAGCTATCCTGGATCTCGATTCCGTGCCAGTGCACGCTGGTCGGCTCAGCCATGTGGTTCACGATCGTGATCGCCACCGGCTCGCCGCGCACGAGATCGATCTCCGGACTGAAATTCACGCCAGCATCAACTCGGCGCGCGCCTTCTTCGAACACGAAGTGCATCGACGGCACGACCGCGCGACCTCGGGTGATCGCCGAGTCGCTGTCCTCCACAGCAACCAACCGGATGTGTCGCTTGGCGGCAGGCTCGCCAGCCACGACGACGCCTGGCCGCTCGGTGACGATCGTTCCGAGTACCAGCCCGGTCATCATGCGCTCGTGCGGATCGTCGGGCATAGCCGAGATCGAGTCGGGCGTGTTGTGCATGGCGAAGTGACAGTGGAACAGCCAGTTGCCCGGCCGGCTCGGCGACCATGTCATCGACATGCCCGACCATGGGGTCAGCAACTGCGTTACCACCATCTGCCCCGGCGCCGGCCGACCTTGCACTTCCGCCAGCGGGCCGCTGAACGCGTCCACTCGATAGTAGAAGCCGTGCAAGTGCATCGGGTGCACGTCGGCCGACGCGTTGATGACGCGCCAGTGAAGCGAGTCGCCGACAGTCGCGCGAATGCGCTCGGTGTTCGGCCATGCCTGGCCGTTCATCGTGTTGACGCCGCGGCCGATCGGACAGGTCGACGCGCACGATATGTTCTGTTTGATTGGAACGGCGAGACACTCCCCGAACGCGTTCCCCGACGCCGTGTCGGCACACGTTTCGAACGCGGAGTCGGCCGTCTCCATGATGACGATCACGCGATCGTGCGGTCTGGCTGGCGCGCCGGCGGTGTCGATCACCAGCGCGCCAGCGAGCAAGCCGCTGGTGCCGCGGTGCCGGCCAAAGCCCGGCAGCGACGCGCGATAAACGTAATTCCCCGGCACGACCGCCTTCGATTGCAACAGACCCGTCGCATCCGGCGCGATCACCGTCGAGTCGAAGGCCGCCTCGTCGCCTCCGCGGATGGCGGCCGGGATGTAGACGATGAGGGGCTTGGAGAGCGCATTGTGCACCGACAAATGGATTTCGGTCCCTGCCGCGGCGAGCACGAGTGGGCCCGGCATGAGCGGCGCCTTTCCAGGCTCCGCAAACGCTGCGAACGACTCCGCTGGATGATTGTGCCCGTTGATGTACCACAGTGACGGTTTCGCTACCAGCGAGACGCTCAGCACTCCGCCGTGGAGCACACCGGCCGGCGTGATGTTCGCGTTCGGCCGCACGAACTGATAGGCGGCCGAGCGAACGGCGACCGTCGGGCCGAGCGCGATCGTGAAGCCCACGAGCGCGAGATGGACTATTCGTGAGGACATGAGAATTCCGTTAAGTAACGACAACTGCAACGGAGGCGTCCCTTTTCGGCCGCATCATTCGACACGAATCGGCACGCGAATCAATAGCTGGTGATTTGCCCCAGCCCCGCGGACTTCCAGTCGCAGCGTCCCTCGCGCTTCAGGCGTGTATTCGAAGTCGTAGGTCTCGCCCACGCTGATCGTCTGATCCGCCAAGCGCGGTGCCGTGGCCGAGGCGGGCAGATCGAACGCGTCCTTGGCCACCGGTCGCCAGAGCACGAGCATGGTGTCTCGTGTCACCAGCGAGGCGCTGTCCGGCCGCGCCGTTAATGAAAAGGCCGGCACCGCGCCGCCGACGCCGGAGCCGAGATTCATGAAGCGGAGCCGCGCGGGGTGTCCGAGGCGCAGCATGATCGTATCCGGGTTTGCGTGCCCGTTGATCTCCAGCGGATGCGCGCGGTTTCCTGGTGAGCCCTTCAGGAAGATCAGATGATCGTCCGGCCCGGGTGGCGCATCGGAATCGCGTACGATCAGCGCACCTTCCAGTCCTGCCAGCTCCTCGCGCATCTCGTCGAAATGCGCGTGATACATGAACGTCCCCGAACGCGGAGGCGTGAAGCGCGCCACGAACGAGTCGCCCGGCGCGATGAGCGGCGTCACATGCGTACCGTCCCCGCTGAAACCTGGAACGCCGTCGGCATAGCTGTCCTCCACCTCGATGCCGTGCCAGTGTACCGTCGTCGGCTGATCGAGGTGGTTCACGATCGTGATTGCGACCGGCACGCCACGCACGAGGTTGATCTCCGGGCTCCAGTCGACGCGGGTGTCGGTGCGCTCACCATGCTCCTCGAGCACGAAGCGCATCGGCGGCACGATCTCGGTACCCGCGCGCGATGCGCCTGCTCCACGCTCAGCGACGAGCCTCAAGTGTCGTGAGGCTCGGGGTGCTCCCGCCGCGACGACGCCCGGCCGCGGCGCGACGATCGTGCCGATGATCAGTCCGACCATGTCGCGCATGTCCGGATCTTCGGTTGTGGCGAGCATCGCATAGCTCGCGTTGTGCAGCGAGAAATGGCAGTGAAAGAGCCAGTTCCCTGCGCGATCGGGCGACCACGTCATCGACATCGACGAGAGCGGCTCCAGCAGCTGGGTGACTACGAGCTGTCCCGGAACCGGGCGAGTGGTCGGCTCGACGAGCGGGCCGGCGAGCGCGTCGACCCGATAATAGAAGCCGTGGAGGTGCATCGGATGCACTTGCGCCGAGCCGTTGATCACGCGCCAGTGCAGCGAGTCGCCCGCTGTCGCGTGAATACGATCGGTGTTCGGCCACTGCGTGCCGTTGATCGTGTACATGAAGCGCCGGCCATGACACTCGGTCAGCGGATTCACCGTCGTCGTGTCGTCGCACGCCGCCGATGCGGAGTCTTCCGTCGCCATGATGACGAACACGCGATCGTGCGATCGTGCTGGCGCGTTCGCGCTGTCGACGACGATCGCGCCGACGAGAGCGCCGGCGATGTGCGATACGCGCGTGACGCCGTCGGGTAACGCTCCGTGGTAGACGTATGCGCCCGGTACCGTCGCTCGCGCCCACAGCGTATCCGTCGCGCCCGCAGCGACGATCACCGAATCCATTGCGTTGATGCGATCCGGTCCGCCGTGGAGTGCGGCCGGAACGACGAACGACAGCGGCTTGGCCAGCGAATTGTGCAGAACGAGCCGCAGTGCTGTGCCGGCGGTCACTCGAACGAATGGTCCGGGCATCTGCGGCGCTTTCCCCGTTTCGGCGAACGTCGCCAGCGACATCGCCGGCCGATGCTCGCTGAAGCGCCACTGAGCGAGCTTCGCGTCGATTGAGACCGTCAGGACGCCGTTGCGCAGTACGCCGGCGCGTTCGGTGTTCGGATTGGCGCGGACGACCGGCAGCACGCCGCGATGCGCGGGCGCGTTGTTCATGAATCCTGCGATCAGAAGCACGCAAGCCGCGGTGCCACCGATCGAGACGATTCTACTCATGTGCATGATCACGTCTGTTGAGGAAACTGGTGTGCGCGGGTGCGCGTGATGCGCTGACTACGGCCGCTCGACTCGGATCGGCACTGTGATGAGCGCCTTGCCGGGTCCGACGGGTCCGGCGGTCGAGACGAGCAGCCGCAGCATTCCGGGGTGCTTCGGCGTGTACTCGAAGTCGTACGTCTCGCCGATGCTGATGACCTGCTCCGCATCGCGAAGCGCTCGCCATTTCGCCGGGAGATCCATCCCGTCTTTCGCGATTGGTTGCCAACGGAGCGTCGTCCAACCTGTCTCGCTCACGGGGTCATCGATCGCCTGGAGCTGAACATCCGACACGGCGCTGTTGTGATGCGCCGTCAGACTGATCAAGCGGAACCGCGCCGGGCGACCAGCGTGAATGATGACAGTGTCGGGGTGCAGTTGACCGTTGATCTCGACCGGGTCGCTGCTGCCGGCGAGGACCCGGGCGGACTTTAGAAAAAACGTATGGTCGTCGGGTGACCGCGTCGTTGCCGGGTCGCGCACGATCAACGCGCCGACCAGGCCGGCGCTCTGCTCGCGGTCGTCGTCGACGTGGGCGTGGTACATGAATGTGCCCGACCGCGGCGGCGTGAACCGCGCAACGAACGAGTCACCCGGTGCGATCATTGGCGCGAGACGCTTCCCCGCCCCGCTGAAACCCGGCACGCCGTCTACGTAGCTGTCCTGGATCTCGATCGCATGCCAATGCACCGTCGTCGGCTCGGCCATGCGGTTGACGATCGTGATCGCTACCGGCTGACCGCGGACGAGATCGAGCTCCGGACTGAAATCGGCGCCGGCGTCCAGCCGCCGCGGACCGTCCTCGAGCACGAAGTGCATCGACGGCAGCACCATTCGTCCCGGCCCCACATCGCCGCTGTCCTCCAGCGCGACCAGACGAAGCTGGCGCTCCGGACCCAGAGCCTCACCGGCGAGCTGCACGCCGGGTCGTGGCGCGACATTCACGCCGATCACGAGTCCCGCCATGTCGCGCATGTGCGGGTCCTCTGGCCCCGCGGACACCGAATCCGCTCGCAGATGGATGGAGAAATGGCAGTGGAAGAGCCAGTTGCCTGGCCGATCGGGTGACCAGCTGATCGACATGCCGCCGAGCGGCGTGAGATTTTGCGTTGCTACGAGCTGCCCGACCATGGGCCGTGCCCGCGCATCGCTCGACGGCATCGAGTACGAGTCGATGCGGTAGTAGAAGCCGTGCAGGTGCATTGGATGCACGTCTGCGCCGGCCGAGATCACCCGCCAATGCAGTGAATCGCCGACCGTTGCGGCAATGCGCTCCGTGTTCGGCCATGACCGGCCATTGATCGTGTACTCGACTCGGCCGACATCACATGCGGCCGAGCGCGGAGCGGTGTCGACGCAGGCGGTCTTGAGGGAGTCCCACACCGGCATGATGACGAAGACGTGCTCGTGCGGCGCGGCCGGGGCCTTCGCGCTGTCGACGATCAGCGCTCCGGCCATCAAGCCGGCGAGGTGTTTGAATTTCGAGCTCGCCGTGGGGAGCGTCGCGCGATAGACATAATTGCCCGGCACGGTCGGGCGCGTCGTGAGCACGCCGTCTCCACCAGGCGCGACCACGATCGAGTCCATCGTCGCAGACCGATCCGCCTCACCACGCATGATCGTTGGCACGAGCAGCGTGATCGGCTTCGCGAGCGCGTTGTGGATCTCGAGCCGGATTTCGGTTCCCGACGTGGCGCGCACGAGCGGCCCCGGCATCACGGCCGGCTTTCCCCGCTCGGCGAAGGCTTCGACGGCCATCGGACGGCGCCGAGGGCCGTAGATGTGATAGAGCGCTTCCTTTGCGTCGAGCCGGACCGTCAGGACGCCGTTGCGCAGCACGCCGGCGCGTTCGGTGTTCGCGTTCGGACGGACCAGCTCGGGGCCGGACGAGCCCGGGCTATAGCCCGGAATGAACACGGCGCCGAGGAGGACGACTGCGGGCGCCGCCTGATGCAGAACGCTCCTCAGAAAGTGCGAGCGGCTGGCCGCCGCGCTGCGATGTCGCTGCAACTCCATCGACTCTGCTCCATTTCACCGTTCGCTTGAAACGGTCCGAGTCTAGGAGCGCGACATCAGCGCCCCGTTATGAGATCGTCATCAAGGCGATAACGCCACGGTCGCCGGTGCGTTTCGGGCGCGCAGGCGGCGCTCGTCGACCGCCAGTCGTTCGCGATCTCGCGCAACGCGCGGCTGGAGCTGCGCATCCGCGCCTTTCCACGCCGTCACGACGTACCGATAGTAGACCGCGGCGCTGTCCAAGTTGCCGGCCGCCTCGTACGCCTGGGCAAGCAGCTCCTGCAGCTCGGTCTGCGTCGTGTAGAAGTTGCCCGCCTCGAGCGAGCCGGCCAGCGGGTGCCGCAGAATCGGAATCGCCTCCTGTGGCCGGCCGAGCGTAAGCAACGTTCTCGCGCGCTGAAGGTCGGTCCGCGAGAAACCCTCCGTCTCCGAAAACGACGAGCGGCCAAAGGCCGCAAGGGCGCTGTCCGGACGATCACGCGCTGTCCACAGCAGCCCCTGGAGATAGTCGTGCAGCAGACGATCCCGACCGAACCCGCTTCGCGGCCCCCATACCTGAAGCGTGTCCGCCAAGGCGGCGAGCGCGATGGTATCTCCTTCGGCCGCGAGCGAGGACCCGGCGTGCGTCAATACCCAAACGCGCTGGCGGGCACTCCGTCCCACCGCGCCGCGAGAGAACGTGTCGGGCGGCACGACCAGGCTCTCGAAGATGTTTGCCGCGCGGCGGAACTCGCCGAGCTCGAACCGCACTTGCGCTTCCGCGACGCGAGCGGTTCCGACGGTGTGTGTGAGCGCACTGTCCGCTCCACGGAACGCGCCCTGGGCCAGCGCCAATGCTTCGTGCAGGCGCCCTTGCGTGCGAAGACTGATGATCAAGAACCACAGCGCGTCGGAGCGCTTGTCGGCGTTGCCCGTCTGCGCGAGGGCCATCAGGAGCCGGTCCGCCCTGACGAAGTTCCGCGCGCGAATTTCGAGCATTGCGTGCTCGATGACATCCGCGTCGGTGCCGGTGGAATAGCGCGTGGCGGAGTCGATCGCGGCCCGCGCCTCGTCGTAGCGGCCGGTCGCCGTCAGCAGATGTGCGAGCTGCAGCCAGGCAAGTCGCCATCGCGGTTGCTGGCGTTCCAATTCCTCCGCGGCGCGCAGTGCGGCGGCGGACGAGTCGGCGTTCTGATACGTGGCGATGAGCATGAGCCGTGTGGCGCAGGAGGCACACGATGCGCTCGACGACACGCTGGGCCGCGGCGCTCCCGCAATCGCGCGGCGGAGATGGTCGGCCGCCGCGAGCCATGCTCCCTGCATGTCGGCTGCTTCGGCGGCAGCAACTTGCGCCTCCATCCAGTTCGGATAGCGAGCGACGAGCGAATCGGCGATGGCAAGTCGATCGGCACTGTTCGTGACATCCGCCCACCGGTAGCGAATCAGCATGCGCTCCGGTTGGGAGACGCGCGGCGCGAGTCGGTTCGCCGCTTCGATCAGCTTCGACGCGTCTGCGTCGCTGGAGCCCGCCTCGGCCAAACCAGCGTACAGCGCGCACATCGCACAGTTGCTGTCCCGATCCAGCGCCGCCTTGAACAGGCGCGCGCTCTCGCGCGGGTCGCCTGCGTAGTACCGATCCATGCCCTGCTCGTACAGCCCGCGCGCGGCGGTGGACGCGATCGTGATCGGCGGTGACGCAACCAGATACGAGAGCGGGCCGGATCTCGCATTGTCCCATCTCGTCGCGGAGAATACGCCGGCAATCACGATGATTGCCAACGCCGCGCCGAGCGTGCGCCACGATCGTAACGATCGTAACGACGATCGACGAGTCGGTCGCGCATCGGCTTGCGTCGGAACGCTGCCCGCGGGCACTCGCGCCGTTGGCTCGGTGGACTCCGCTGGATAGGGAGACTCGGCCCGGCCGACGGCAGCCGGCGCGCTGCCAGGGGCCGCACTCAGTCCGCTCCGGGCACGGACCGCCGCCACTAGCGCTAGCGTCTCGACCGCGGGCTCCGTTTCGAACTCCTCCGCCAGCCGGCGCGCAAAGTCCTCGGCCGCGCGCAATGCGCCGCACCGGTCGCCGAAGGCGTCGAGGATCTGGATGAGTCGACGCACGGCCGTCTCGTCGTCAGGCGAGCAGGCGACTGCCTCGCGCGCCCAGCGCGCTGCCGCGACGCCGTTTGCAGATCGTTCCGCTTCGTCGGCGAGCGCGGAACATGCCGAGAACGCCCTTCTATTGAAGCGAGCCCGCGCGCCGTCGATCCACTCCTCGAGTGCGGCGGAGACACCGTCAACAAAGAAGCCCCCGAGCAGTGGTCCGCGGTAGAGATCCATCGCGCTGCTTCGATCGCCCGACGCCAGGTGGCGCACGAACTCGACGACATCGCAGGAGAGCGCATCCTGCACCAACGCGATGTTCTCGCGATCCGCGCTCACGACGTCATCGCCGACGACGCGCCGCAGGTGAAAGAGAATCTGGCGCAGCGCACCGCGCGCCCGATCGGTCGAGAGCTCCGGCCAGAACAGCGCGAGCAACAGATCGCGGCGAACGGGCATCGCCTCCGCACTGGCCACGGCGAGATAGGCGAGGAGCGCCAGCGGCTTGGGCGGCAAGCTCAATCGCTGCGCACGACCATGCTCGTGCGCCGAGAGCTCGACACCACCCAGTAAACGCAGCCGGATCACTGGCATCGCGGCCCTCGCGACGGGAGAAGCTCCAACCTACGAGCCGGAACACGGGGCGACAAGCAAGGGGGACGGGAACCGTCGTCCGCTGCAGCTAAGGGCATGTTCAGCATGATGCCGAGCCCGTTGGTCACGCGAGCTGCCCATTGCAAACCGCGAAACCACCCGGTAATATCGGCCGCCGCACGAGCGACTCGAACGAGTCGCCAGGCGATGACTGCGACGATGCAGCATCCCTGACCGCAAGTGATCGCGAGCATCTTCACCGGAGAGTGTCGCATGTCGCTTCAAGGTCGGACGCTGTTGAGCATCGTCGCACTGGCCGCACTGGCCGCCTGCTCCACCGATAATTCGCCGTCCGCTCGTACCATCACCCAGCCTGCGGGTCCATCGGAGATCAGCAGCACGGGCGCAGCAATGCAAGCCCTGCATGCCAGAGTTTGTCCGAGCGCAATGCCGGGAACAGCGCGCTGCCACTCGTGGATTCGCGTAGATGCGTCAGGCAGGCCGTATGCGACCACTGGACCCAGTGGATATCACCCGTCGGATCTGCAGTCGGCCTACGGATTGTCGGCGACCGGTGGCTCCAGCCAGACCGTCGCGATCGTGGACGCGTATGATGACCCCAACGCCGAGACGGATCTCGCAGTGTACCGTAGCACGTTCGGGCTGCCGGCGTGCACCACCGCAAATGGCTGCTTCCGCAAGATCAACCAGACCGGCGGCACCGCGTATCCTCGCGGCAGTGGGAGTTGGGCGGAAGAGATCTCGCTCGATCTCGACATGGTGAGCGCGATTTGCCCCGGTTGCCACATCCTGCTCGTCGAAGCGACTTCGGCATCACTGGCGAATCTCGGCACAGCGGTCAATACGGCCGCGAAAACCGCCGGTGTCGTCGCCATCTCGAACTCGTACGGCGGCACGGAGTACTCGTCAGAAACCAACGATGAGAACACCTATTACAATCACCCCGGCATCGCGATCACGGTGAGCTCCGGCGACAACGGGTACGGGGTCGAGTTCCCGGCGGCGTCGCAGTACGTCACCGCGGTCGGCGGAACGAGCCTCAAACGTTCGGGCACGGGCTTCGTCGAGACGGCATGGAGCGGCGCCGGCAGCGGGTGCAGCAAGTACATCAAGAAACCCTCATGGCAGGGGGACACTGGGTGCGCGCAGCGCACTGTCGCGGACGTCTCCGCAATCGCCGATCCCAATACCGGCGTTGCGGTGTATGACACCTATCACGTGCACCCGTCCTGGCTGATCTTTGGCGGCACCAGCGTGGCTTCGCCAATCATCGCCAGCGTGTACGCGCTCGCCGGCAACGCCAGCTCGGTGACGTACGGCTCCTACCCCTACTCGCACACCTCGTCGCTCACCGACGTGTTGTCTGGCAGCAACGGGAGCTGCGGCAGTTCGTATCTCTGCACCGCCGGAGCCGGCTACGACGGTCCGACCGGACTCGGCACGCCCAAGGGCACTGGCGCGTTCTGATCGAACGTCATCAGCATTCTTGAACGATAGGGGCCCGGCCAATTGGCCGGGCCCCTATCGCATGGAAGCTCACACGAGCCAGCTCACCACCAGGCCGATGGTGGCCGCAAACATCGCCAGCATCGTCGCCCACCCGAGCACGTTCACGGTCCGGCTGTTCACCTGCTCGCCCATAATCGCCCGGTTGTTCGTCATCCGGAGCATCAACAGCATCAGCGGCGGCGTCGAGAATCCCTGGATGATGCCGGACCACACGAGCGCTCGCATCGGGTTCACGCCGAGGAAGTTCATCGCCATCGCCACGAGCATGAATGCGGTGAGCGCGGCGTAGAACCGCTTTGCCTCACTCGGCTTCCGATGGAGTCCCTGCCGCCAGCCGAGTGCCTGCGCGAGGTCATACGCGCCACCGGTTGTCATCACGGGTACCGCGAGAAAGCCGACGCCCACGATGCCGACCGCGAACAGCACGCTCGCCGCCCTGCCAGCAATTGGGGCGAGCGCCGCCGCAGCTTGCGCCGCGCTGTCGATGTGCCGCTGCCCCGCCGCGAACAGCGTGGACGCGGTGGCGAGCGTGACGAAGTACATCACGGCACTCGAGAAGAACATTCCGGACACCACGGTCCAGAACGAGCGCTTCAATTCGTCGTCGGTCGCGCCCACGCGATCGGACAGCCGGCGGCGTCCCATTGCGATCTCCTCCTCCACTTCCTGATTCGAATGCCAGGTGTAGAGATACGCGGACAGTGAGGTGCCGGTGATCGCGACGAGAATGGCCAGAAAGTCGCGGTCGAAATGAACGGTCGGCACGACGGTGCCGCGCAGCACCGTCGCCCAGTCTGGCTTGGCAAGCACTGCGGACACGATGTACGCAAGCAGCGCGAGCGCGAGCACGCGCAACACGCGGCTGATCAGTCGATATGATCCGGCCAGCTGCAATGCGAGCACGAGCAGCGTGATCGCCACGACGATCGCCGGAATGGCCAGCGGCACGATGAGATGCAGTGCCGCCGCCATGCCGCCGATGTCCGCTGCCGCTTCGATCACGTTGCCGATGAGCACTCCGGCGAGCGTCGGCAGGAGAATCCATCTCGGATAGTGTCGTCGCAGCACGGCGAACAAGCCTTCGCCCGCCACCTGTCCAAGCTTCCCGGACAGATACACCACCGTGATCATCATCGGCAGCGCGACGGGGGCCGTCCACAGAATCGCGGGCCCGAACGCGGCGCCGGCGCTCGCATACGTGCCGACGGCCGACGGATCGTCGTCCGCCGCGCCGGTGATGATGCCCATGCCGACGGTCCAGAGCGCCCCACCGCGCTGCTTCGTCGTCGCGCTGCGCGGCGCCGACTCGCGCGCGCTCCGCCGCTCCCAGCGCAGCCACTTGCGACGTTCCTTCACGCGATGCATCCGCGGATCCGTACCGGCATTGCGATGGTACTACGCCGCCGTGTCGCTCGTCTCCACGCGATTCGTTTCCTGTGTGGGATGCTCGCCGAGGAATTCGACCCACTGCTTCTTGAGGCCCGGGTAGTGCTTGGCCGCTTCGACCAGATCGAGAAAGCACCGGAGCGTGTCGTCGAATCGTTTCTGCAACACGTCGTTTGCCAGCCGGCCATTCGCCGCGAATGCATCCAGACTCTGCGCGAGAGAAAACATGTCGGGATACACGCGCGCGCCCAGGTGTTCGAGCGGTACGCGCAGCGCCCACAGGCCGCGGTTGCCGCCGACCATCGACGGCGACGCGGACATGAGCATTCCCTGTTTGCCGTTGAACGGCTGCGGCCGGACCCGCGAGGTCCAGTCGATCACGTTCTTCAGCACGCCCGGCATCGACGCATTGTACTCCGGCGACGCGATCACGAACGCATCGGCTGTCTTGAGGCGGGTGCACAGTGCCTGCGCGCCGGGCGGAATTCCGTCGGCAATCTCGCGATCCTGATCGTACGACGGACAATCAAAGTCGGCGATAGTCGCGCGATCGACCGTCGCCCCAGTGCGCTCCACGGACTCGGCCGCGAGCTGGGCCAGTCGTCCGTTCGTCGATTCCGTGCGAAGGGACGCGTGAAAGACGAGCACCCGGAGCGGGGCGACAGCCATGGTTGACCTCGGGAGAGCGGATGAGAGTGACGCGTCGATTCGCACGCAGGCACGCGTGCGCGACGCGTGCGATTCGCTATGGCAGGATGCTCGCCAAGCGAAGGCTGGTTTGCGCGAAACTTGCTTGCCGAAGTCAGGCATGGAAGCGCAGTTCATCGACGATCCGGCAGCGCCTCTCGGTGCGCGGTGGTTTGCGCACATGCAACGAGGCGAGCTCGAGTCGGCGTGGACCGTGTCGGACGCAGTGCTTGCCTCGCGAGCTGGAGTACCGTGCCATCACCTGCCGCGACACCTGCAGTACGTCTGGGATGGGTCGCCGCTCGACGATGCGCGCGTGCTCATCCGCTGCTACCACGGGCTCGGCGACACGATCCATTTCATCCGGTACGCGCCGCTCGTGCACGCGGTCGCGCGCGAGGTGATCGTCTGGGCGCAACCCGAGCTCATTCCACTTCTCGAATCGTGCACGGGCATCGACCGCCTGGAGCCGCTGCACGACGGTGTGCCCGAGGTGCCGTACGACGTGGATGTCGAGATCATGGAATTGCCGCACGTGTTCCGTTCCACGTTGGCGACGCTGCCGTGCGACGTGCCGTATCTCACGGCGCCTCGCGCATCTCGCCCGCGCGACGGCCGACTCGCGGTGGGGCTCGTCGCACGCGCCGGAGGGTGGGACGAGCATCGCTCGATCCCGACCGATCGCCTCGCGCCGCTAGCCAACCTGCTTGGCGTGCACATCCAGCTGCTGCACGATACGGCGGCCGATGCATCCGACCGGTTCGAGATTGCACCTGGCACCGACACGGTACTCGGAACGGCCGGCCTGATGCGAGCGCTCGACCTGATCATATCGGTCGACTCGATGCCGGCACACCTCGCCGGCGCACTCGGCATTCCGGTGTGGACGCTGCTCCGTCACGACGCCGACTGGCGCTGGATGCGCGATCGCTCCGACAGCCCCTGGTATCCCACGATGCGCCTGTTCCGGCAACCGCGCGAAGGGGCCTGGGCCCCTGTGATCGAACAGGTACGGGTGGAATTGGCGCGCCTGGCCAGTGATTAGAGTATTCTGATCCGGCGCGGGTAGCCGCTACGGCCGGCGGACCACGGAATCGCTTCGCCTCATCCGACATCCAGGCCCGTGAGCCGCGACGACTGGCCCTGAGCGCTCATCTCGTCCACGTCGATCTCGGTCACGAGCCGCTCGGCCAGGGCGCCCCCGATTCGACCCGCGCCGCCCATCGTTTCGACCACGCGGCGTTGCGCTGTCAGCGCCTGCACGAGCGGCTCGGCGCGCTCGGGGTGACCGCCCATGACGCCCTCGACCGCGATGCCGATGCCCCCTTGGCGGAGGAGGCCGGCGAGCACGTCACACGCGCTGGCGTATCGCTCATCCGACGCGGCCAGCCGCTCGAGCGCGGCCAGTCCGGCGCGGCGCGCACGGGCGCGCACTCGTCTCTCATCGCGGGCCTCGCGGCCAGGATCGCCGGCGCCAAGCCATTGCACCACCGGCAGCAGCGTAAGTCCCTGCACGATCAGGGTCGCCACGATCACGGCGAACGTGAGCACAATGATGATTTGGCGCGGCCCCGTGGCGCGCAACGTGTTCTCGGACAACACACCGGGAACGGCCAGTGCGAGTGCGAGCGACACCACCCCTCGCATGCCGGCCCACCCGAGCACGACGGCCTGCCGACCTGTCGTGCGCGGCGATCGGTCGGAGGCGCCAATGAATCGCCACAACCGCGGGACGATCGCCATCCACGCGAAGCGGACCAGAATCACGACCGCCGACACCGCGATGCACGGCCACAGCATCTCGCGGGTGAAGTCGGCGACGGCAATTTCACCGACGAGCAGTCCGAGCAGCAGGAAGACGAGCGCGCCGCTCGCGAAGCGCAACGCGCCCCAGACCGTGCGCTCGGCCAGTCGCGCGACCGGCTTGGAGATCACCGTGGCGTAATGCCGCAGCATGAAACCGAGCGTCACCAGCGCGAGGACGCCCGACGCGCCGGCCCGATCAGCAATCTCATATGTCGCGTACGGCACCAACAGCGAGATGCCGACTTCGAGCGGCACGTGGTTCACGCGGCTGCGGAGCTTTGCCACGAGCCAGCCGATCACGAGCCCGACCAGAATTCCGGTCGGTACCTCGCGGAGCAGCGCGAGGCCCACGCCGCCGACGGAGAACGTGCCGGTGCTGGCCGCGTCGAGCGCGAGACCGTAGGCCACGATCGCCAGCGCGTCGTTCACCAGACCTTCTCCTTCGAGAATCACGACGAGCCGGTGCGGCAGACCCGTCTTTCCGGCCACCGCGGTTGCCGCGATCGGATCCGGCGGCGATACGATGGCGCCGAGCACGAGCGCCCATGCCCACGGCAGTCCGCCGACCGCGTGCGCAATGCATGCGACGACGACCATCGTCGCGAGCACCAGCCCGATCGCGAGCGATGCAATCGGCCGCAGATTCCGACGGAACGCCTGCAGCGGCAGCGCGTATGCCGCCGACGTGATGAGCGGCGGCAGAAACGCGAAGAGCACGCGGTCCGGCGGCACACGCACCGGCGGCAGCGCCGGTATGAAGTGCCAGATGCCGCCGGCGAACGCGCCGATGATGGCCAGCGTGACGGGCGCAGGAACCGGCAGACAACGCGCGATCAGTGCGCTGCCGAGCGTGAGGGCGAGGACGAGAAGCGCGACGTCGACGCCGTTCACGATGTCAGCGGGCGGGGGCGGTGCCCGCCGACCGCGGAATCATCTCGTCGCGCATGGCAGCCTCGTACGCGAAGGACGCGAACACGATCGCGCTCTCCTTGAGATCGTCCGGGTTCATGCGATCCATCGTGTCGACGTTCGTGTGATGAATGCGAACATCATAATTCGTATAATCCTGCACCGGATTGAAGGCCGGCACGCCTTCGGGCATGAAGCTCAGGTGGTCGGTGTTGCTGATGCCCGCAATCACGTTGCGGCGCGCGCCGAGGTCGGTGAACGGCGCGAGCCACTGGTCGAAGATCGCCTTGGCCGCCTGGTTGCCCTCCATGAAAAATCCATATACCGGCCCGTAGCCCGGATCGATGTTGAGGTACACGGACATGTGCTCGCGCGCCGACTGATTGGCCGGACCGGCGAGATGCTGCGCGACCCAGGCGCGCGAGCCGTACAATCCCTCCTCCTCGCCGCCCCAGAGCGCCACGCGAATGGTGCGCCGCGGCCGCGCGCCCACCGCTTTGAGAATTCTCATGGCCTCGAGCACGGTCGCGGCGCCGTCGGCGTTGTCCGTGGCGCCCGTCGCCGCGCCCCACGAATCGAGATGCGCGCCGATCATCACCACCTGGTCGCGCAGCGCGGGATCGCTGCCCGGCAGTTCGGCGATGACGTTGTAGCCGCTGGTGTCAGTGGTGATGTAATGCGCCTGCACGTTGACGCTGACGCGCACCGGGAGATGATCGTTCAGCATCCGCATGATGTTGTTGTAGTCCTCGGCGCCAAGGACGACCGATGGCACGGCGCGCTCTGGTCCGGCATCACGGGTCTGCACGAAAACGGTGCCGTGCTCGCCGCGACTCGTCTTGAGCACCGCGCCAACGCCGGCGTCGTGCAGCAGCGTGGCGATGCGCATGGCGTCCGACACGCGGCCACCGCGGCCGCCGAGCCGCAGCGGAGGCAGCGGCTTGTAGACGTCCGGCACGCCGGGGGCCGTGGGGTTGACGCGATCCTGCCGCACGAAGTTCGTCTCGATCGGCTGCAGCATCACGATCGCGCCGCGAAGCCGGTCGCGCATCTTCGCCAGCGAGTCGTACGACAGTCCGGCGATGACGATCGGCGTGCCGGTGATCTCACCCTTGGTGGGCGCGGACCAGGCGTCCGGATAGGCAATGAGCGGCGCGAACCGCGGCGCCGTCAAGTGCGCCGAAAACCGATCCAGCTCCCACCCGCGCCCGAATGGCCACGATTCCAGATGAGCATTCTCGTATCCCCAGCTCGCGAGCGCGCCGTGCGCCCAGTGCACCGCACGCACGAACGCCGGAGACGCGGTGAGGCGCGGGCCGATCACGGTGGCGAGCGTGTCGACCATCGCCCATGCGTGGGAATGCTCGAGCCCCTCGGCGCGGATCTTTGCGAGCATTGACTGCTCCTCCAGCTGCTGGGCGGAGAGCGAGAATGGGAGGAGCAGGAGCAGAAGAAGGATGCGCATGAGGAAGAAAGTGGAGCGGCCCGCGGCCGCGGTGAGACAGTACGACGAGCGCCTGCGGCGCCCGGAAGACGGCGGCCGCCGGCCGCTGCCCGACAGTAAGACGGTAAGGCGGCGAGGGACGAATCGTAAGACTCTCGGTGCAGCCGCGGATCAACGCTGCTTTCCTGTAGCCGCAGATGAACGCAGAGCAACGCTGATTGACGAGAACAGATGGCGTTTCCCATCTGCGTTACTCTGCGTCATCAGCTGCCGATCCAGTTTCTGCCCATCATACTGCCGTATTGCCCCGATCTCGCATGTCGTATTCCGATTTTCTCGCCTTCCGACGCTCGCTTCCACGACCTCCGCGCCTCGAACGCCAGACCGTTCGCGCCCGCGGCGTTTCGTTCGCCGTGTTTTCGTCGCCGCCGATTACCGGCACAGCGCCAATCGTCTGTATCAACGGCGGCATGCTGTTCGATCATTCCATGCTCTGGCCCGCCCTGTCGCCGCTTGCCGCGACGCGCCAGGTCATTCTCTACGATCAGCGCGGCCGCGGCGCATCGAGTACGCCCGACGATCCGACATCGGCGTCGATCGAAGACGACGCCGCCGACCTCGGCGCGCTTCGACGCGCACTCGGCATTCGGCAATGGAACGTGCTCGGACATTCATGGGGCGGCGGAATCGCCATGCTCGCCAGCGCCGAGGATCGAGCCGGTGTGCGGCGACTCGTGCTCACCGATGCCGTGGGACCTACGAGCTCCTGGTTCGCGCCACTGCGCGAAGGCGTGCTCGCGCGCCTGACGGGTGCCCAGCATGACGCTGTGGCGCGCGTCACAGATGCAGACCTCGCAAATCCGGATCCCGCGCTTCACAGCGCGTACGCGCGCGCGGTGTATCCGGCGTGGTTCGCGTATCCCGATATGGCCGAGCGATTTACGCCACCCGATGCGCGCAGCGAGACGGGCGCCGCGGTGCTCGCGCGGCTGCGTCGCGAGGGCTACGACTGGCGCGAGCGTGTGCGTGCCCTTTCCGCGCCAACGCTCGTCTTACACGGAGAGGAGGATCCGCTGCCGCCGGCAGTCGCGGGAGACATCGCGGACCTCCTTCCAACCGCACGTCGAATCCTCGTCCCCTCCGCGGGGCACATGCCCTTCTGGGAAGCGCCAGAGCGCTTCTTCGCCCTGATCGAGGCGTTCCTGTGAGCGCGTCGATCCGGTACACCCGGACCCACCTGTATGAAGCGAGCCGCCGTTCCACTTCTCTCGCTCGTGCTGGGCGCCCTCCTCCTCGGCGCCGGACATAGATCTGCCACCGCCAGCAGCACGACGGACGCTGCGACAATTCACGAGAGCGACGCGGGCAGCATCGACGGCGCACTCGGCACCGCCGGGCCCGTGCGGCCAGGCGGAGACCGCGAAGCCGTGAAGCGCAAGCTGCACGACGAGGAAGGCGGCACCTACATCGACGAAATTCTCCTCGAGCGCGATTCGTCCCTCGCCCGCTGGCCCGATCGAGATTCGCCGCTCGCCGTCTGGATTCGGCCGCGCTCGAACATCGCCGGATTCGATACGGCGTACGTCGATCGCGTGAAGTCCGCGTTCCGTGCCTGGGACGACGTCGACCTTCCGATCCATTTCCGATTCGTCACCGATTCCGCGCGCGCCGACGTGCACGTCACGTGGATCGATCACTTCAAGGATCCGATCAGCGGACGCACGCGCTGGACGCGTGATGAAGACTGGAACATCACGAACGCCGACATCGTGCTCGCCGTGCACCATCGCGGCGGCGAACAGCTCGACCCCGACGCGATGCGTGCCATGGCGATGCACGAGATCGGACACCTGCTCGGCCTCGATCATACGACCGACTCGTCGAGCATCATGGCGCCGGTCGTGCGCGTGCGCGAACTGTCGAGCGAAGACCGCGCAACAGCCCAGCTCCTCTACTCCCTGCCCGCCGGCCCGCTCCGCTGAGATGCGCTCGAGCGCGCGAGCGGCGGTCACAATTCGCGCGCGGCATCGGGGAATCGTTCTTGCCAGCCTGCCCGGCATGAGCGAGCGCGCGCCGGCATCGGCCACGGATTCCCGGGAGTTCGACATCGCAATCGTTGGCGGCGGACCGGCCGGTTTGACGGCGGCGATCTGGTCTGCACGCTACCTGCACTCCGTTGCGCTCGTGGACAGTGGCGATCCGCGCAACTGGCAGACGCGCGGCATCAACGGTTTTCTCGGACAAGCCGACGTGAAGCCGGCCGACCTGCGTCGTGCCGGCCGCGATGCGTGCCGCGCACTTGGCGTCCAGCTCGTGGACGCGGTCGTGCTGCGCGCCGAGCAGCACGGCGATGAGAGTTTTCTGTTGCGAGTTCATGGAGGGTCGCACATCGCGGCGCGCCGGCTGCTGCTTGCGATCGGCATTCGCGACGTCTGGCCGGACATTCCCGGGCTCTCGCACGTGTTCGGCGCGAACGCCCACGTCTGCCCCGACTGCGACGGGTACGAGGCACGCAACAAGAAAACGGTCGTGATCGGCCATGGGCGCCGCGCCGCGGGACTTGCGCTGGATCTCACCACGTGGACGCGCGACATCATCATCTGCACCAACGGCCGGCCCGCCGACCTCGACGAGCCGGAGTACTGCGAGAAGCTCGATGCGCTGAACATTCCGGTGCTCACGGAGCCGATCACGCGCGTGTGCTACGAGGGCGATACGATCCACTGCCTCATGCTCGCCGACGGCATGCAGCTCGATGCGGAAAAGGTGTTCTTCACGCTCGGCCAGTATCCGGCCGACGATCTCGGGGTGCAGCTCGGGTGCGACCGCGACGACGAAGGCCACATCGTCGTCGACGCACACTGTCACACGTCGGTCGCCAACGTGTTCGCCGCGGGCGACATCACGCCCGGACCGCAGATCGCCATCGGCGCCGCCGCCGAAGGGGCGACGGCAGCGCTATCGATGCACAAGTCGCTCGTGCCCGGCGGGCGCAAGCTCGCGCCCCGCGATCACGCTACCACGCCAGGGTGACGCGGCGCCTCTTGTTCTTGCGAAACAGCTCGAACGTGACGCTCCGATCGATGACGCGCGGCATCACGGCGTGTCCGAAGTCCGCGACCGTGCTCACGGGATCGCCGTTGACGGAGACGATCACGTCGCCGCTGCGCAGACCGGCCTTGTAGGCCGGCGCCGACTCCGGCGCGTCGGTCACGAGCACGCCCGTACGCAGATGCAGCACCTTCGCCAACTCGGGCGTGACGGTCGTGAGATGCGCGCCGAACATCACGTCCGGATTCATCAGCATCACTCTTGGCGTCACGAACCCCCTGCCACCGGAGGCGCCGAGGACGATCGTGCGCTCGCGATCCGGCGGCGATGGCACGCTGCTGAGTCGGCCGCCACGGGCACCTGGTGCGTCGGGCGCGAGGCTTCGATCCAGCTCGATGCGACGACGAATGAATCCCATTGGCGCCTTGGCGACCGTCATCGTGAATGCCTTGAGCGCCCCATCACGACGCACCATCAGCGCAACGCGGTGATCGGGTTGGAGCATCTGCGTCATGTTGATCGGGCGGCCGCGAACGTCGACACCGTCGTACGCCACGAGCACATCGCCGCGCTTGATGCCGGCGGCTTCCGCGGGGGAATCCGGATCGATCGAGATGATCGGCGGATAATCGAAGTACGAGAGAATATCCCCCTCGTCGGTGAACACCTCCGTATGAGCCGCGGGTCCGAACGTGATGCCGAGCCAACCCTTCGGCTGCACCGCCCGCATCGCGGCGACTTCTTCCGGCGGAATCAACTTGCCGTCGATATAGATCTGCGGCGCACGTGGCGCGGCATCAGGTGTGCGCCGCCCGACATAGCCAAGCGCGATCACCTGCTGTTGACCGAGACGCGTCACCATCGATTCGAGCTGCGCACGGAGCTCCATGTCGAGTGGTTGCCGCTCGACCAAACGGAGCAATGCATCCACGGAATCCAGCAGGACGCGGGGCACCGACCTGACGAGAATCGTATCCGCCTTCGGAACCTGCGCGCGGACCGTCGTGGCGAGCCCGCAGGTGGCAGCGGCCGCGATGAGCGAGCCACGCATGACGCGGATGTTCAACGAGCGTACGTCTCGACGCGACATCAGTAACTCGTGATCCGCACGCCCACGGGCAATGCGGTGTTGAGCTGGCGCAGCGTGGCTTCGCGCTGACCGAGCGTGGTGAGATAGTAGCCGTTGATGACCGGATCGTACGGCGCGTCCTCGAGCGCCGCGCCCATCGTCTGGCTCACCTGGTCGAGCGCGGCGAGCCGCCGCCGCATATCTGACGGGCTGCCGACGATCTGATTGCTCGTGTCGCGCTGAGCGAGGTATGCCGTGGCCGTCTGATAGATCATCTGCGACTGATTCTGCGCCGCGCGCGCCTCCTCGATGCTCGAGAAGCGAGGCACGGAGTCAGGCACCATCGCGACTGCTGGCGTCATGGACGTATGCGCTTGATCCCCGGGAACGATCGCCGCGCCGGCGCTGTACCGGCCGGCGGCCACGCCGCCGGCGACGAGGAGTAGCGCCGCTGCCGCCTGGAGCCAGCCGTTGTGGAATCGGCCAGCACGATGTGATGCACTGCCAGCCGAGATCAGGCCGTGCGCGGCGAGCGCCGGCGCCAGCGTCTCCCAGCGGGTGAGGGGCGCCGCGATCATCGCCGACTCCGCGCTCGCCAGCTCGAGCACTCGTTGATGCGCGGCCCGCTCGCGCGCGCACCGATCGCAGCTCGCGAGATGCGCCAGCTCGGCCGCATCCGGCGACTCGGCCGCGATGGCTGCCAGACGTTCAGAAGACAGGTGCGACATGCTCGATGTCCTTGCGTGAAAACCCCACATCGTCGACATCAATCAAATGGGCCAGCAGCTTCCGCAGCTTTGCCCGTGCCTTGAAGAGTTGTGATTTGGAACCGCCGGATGTGATGCCCAGTTGCTCGGCGATCTCCTCGTGCGTGTAGCCTTCCACATCGTGCAACAGGAACACGGCTCGTGCGCCCGGCGAGAGCTGCGCCGCCGCCTGATCGATCGACGCGGCCAGGAATGACCGGTCGAAGTCCGGATCGACCGCGGCGCTGTCCTCGTGCACGTCGGTCTCGAGCGTCGACAGCCGCCGCGCCTTCCGCAAGGCGTTGAGCGTACGATTGACCGCGATGCGGTGCGCCCAGGTGCTGAACTGCGAGTCACCGCGGTAGGTGGGCAGCGCGCGAAAGATCTGGATCCAGACTTCCTGCGCTACGTCTGCCGCGAGATCGGCATCGCTCCCCACCAGGCGACGGACGACCATGTCGATATGTGGCGCGTGCCGGGCCCAGAGTGCCCGGAGCGCGCCCTCATCGCCACGAATTGCCTGCCGGATGATGAGCAGCTCGTTGTCCATGTGCAGGAGATTGGTCACATGACGAGAGAGGATGGTTGCTGGAAGAGAGAGGAGAGAACGTACGGATCGGGACCGTCTCGCGATTCGGGTTGCCAAAGCGTCCTCGGCAGGGAGCTGTGAGCGGACCCGACAATTCACTCCATCCTCTGCCCTCTATCCTCTCTCCTCTCCTTTCGTTACATCGGTTTGTGTCGCTCGTCGCACGCTTGTCACGATAGCCAAACGTCGCGCGATCTTGCCAGCGGGAACATTTGGTGCAATTGTGACGTAACGCACCTGGACGGGTGTCAGGTGGCAGGATCCTGGTGGCTGCTCGACAGCCTCCGGGCATCAGTCATTGCTGGCAGCCCAATCAGTTCATCTGTGCCACACCGCCCGTGCTCACTCTGTTGATCTCGGCGTTCGTCATGTCGTCCGGAGGCGGAAACGGTCTTCCCGTCAAAGCCCCCCGGACGGTCGGCATGTCCAGCGCTCGCCTCGCGAAAATCGATCATGTCGTCGAACGCGGCATCGCCGCCGGCGGCTATCCTGGTGCCTCAGTCGTCGTCGGCCGGCGAGGCGCCGCCGTTTGGCAGAAGGGATTCGGCAAGCTCAGTTGGGAAAACGGCAGCGCCGCCGTCACCGCCGATCGCACCATCTACGATCTCGCTTCGCTCACGAAGGTGGTCGGGACCACCACCGCCCTCATGATCCTCTACGATCAGGGCAAGGTGCACCTCGACGACCCGGTGTATAAGTACATCCCGGCGTTCTCCGGGGGCGACAAGAACAAGGTCACGCTGCGCATGCTCCTCGAGCACCGCTCGGGACTGCCCGCCGGCCGCGACCTGTGGCGCATTGCGCACACGCCGCAGGAAGCGCGCGACTCCGTCATCGCCACGCCGCTCGTCTACGAGCCGAATACGCGCTACGTCTACTCCGACCTGGGCGCGGACATGCTGGCGTTCGTGGTCGAAGCCGCCGCGGGCGAGCCGCTCGACAAATTTCTCCAGGAGCACGTGTTCGCGCCGCTCGGTATGTTCGACACGCATTTCAAACCGGCCGACTCGCTCAAGTCGCGCATTGCGCCGACGGAAGTCGCTCCGCCGCGCGGGTACCCGCTGCAAGGCGAAGTGCACGACGAGAATGCCTTCGCGCTCGGCGGGGTCGCCGGCCACGCCGGTCTGTTCAGCACCGCGTCCGACCTCGCCGTGTTCGCGCAAATGATGCTCAATGGCGGCGAGTACAATGGCGCTCGACTGATCGCCGACTCCACCGTGGCGCTGTTCACGAGTCGGCAGCCGAACGCCGGCAGCCGCGCGCTCGGCTGGGACACGTGCGACGGCTCGGGCAGTTGCGGCAAGTATCTGAGCGCCGCAGCCTACGGCCACACGGGCTTCACCGGCACGTCGATGTGGATCGATCCCGAGCGCGACATGTTCGTCATCCTGCTGACCAATCGGGTGCATGAAGCGCGAGCCAAGCGTCCGGCCAAGGTCATTGCCGACGTGCGCGCCGATCTCTCCGATGCAGCCGCGCTCGCGGTGACGGACTACGGCGACGGGCTGATGGCGATGCCGAAGTCGTTCCGCGCCGACAAGGCGGTGGGCTGGAACCCGCCGGCCCACAAGGCGCGCCGGCACACGACCAGGCACCACGTCGCGAAAAAGTCGACGCACAAGAAGTCCACGGCGAAGCACACGACGAAGAAGGGGTAGTCAACCCCGCGCACCCGGCCATTGACGCCGCGCACCACATGAACGATCAGCGGCTGGACCGGGCGCGCGAGCTCGTGATGCGGTTCGGCTGGCACGCGGCGGCGTACCAGATCATCAACCCGGGCATCGATCTCTGGTTTTCCGCGGCGGACGACGCCGTGATCGGTTACGTGGTGCGTCACCGCGTGCGCGTCGTCGCCGGCGCGCCGGTGTGCGACCCCGGCCGACTGGCCGCGGTTGTTCAGGAATTCGAAGTGGCCGCCGGCGCGCTCCACGAAAAGGTCTGCTACTTCTGCGCCGAGGAGCGGCTCTATTCGCTGCTCGGCGGCGCGAGCCGGCACTCGACCGTCGTCCTTGGCGCGCAGCCGGCGTGGGACCCGCGGCAGTGGTCGGACATCATCGCCTCGCGTGCGTCGCTGCGCGCGCAGCTCAATCGGGCGCGCAACAAGCATGTTGTCGTACGGCGCGAAGATCCCGAGCGAGACGACACGCTCCCCGAGCTGCGCCGCGTGCTCCGGGAATGGCTCGGGACGCGCGGCCTTCCGCCGCTGCACTTTCTCGTCGAACCGGACACACTGGAGCGGTTGTTCGACCGCAAGGTGTTCGTGGCGCGGCGATCGGGCGAGATCGTCGCGTTCCTCGTGGCGTCGCCTGCTCCGTCGCGCGACGGCTGGCTGATCGAGCAACTCGTGCGCGGTCGCCGCGCGCCGAACGGCACGGCCGAGCTGCTGATCGACGCGTGCATTAGAGATCTCGCGTTGGAGAACTACAGTTACGTCACTCTGGGGCTTTCACCGCTCTCGCGTCGTGCGCCGCAGGTGGAGGAGTCGAATCCGGCCTGGCTGCGCTTCATGCTGCGGTGGGTTCGCGCGCACGGGCGTCGCTTCTACAACTTCGAAGGGCTGGACCAGTTCAAGGCGAAGTTCCAGCCCGACCGCTGGGAACCGGTATACGCGATCGCGAACGACCGGCGCTTTCCGCCGCGCGCATTGCTGGCGATCGC